>JAGOBZ010000397.1 GCA_017999015.1 Kiritimatiellia bacterium | reverse complement strand
CTGCTGCTGTGCGGCTACACGCCGCCGCCGGATCAGCCGCAGACCGCACGCGCGGCGCTGGGCACCGAGCGGCTGGTGGCTTGGCGTCATGCCGGCGAGGTTCGCGAGGCGATTGCCGAGCTGCGCACTGCAGGCGTTCCGTGCGTGGCGCTGGAGACCGTGTCGGGAGCGCCGTCGGTGGGGGCGTTCGAGTGGCCCCTGCCGTGCGCGCTGGTGGTCGGCAACGAGCGTTTTGGTCTGGACCCCGACGTCGTACAGGCTTGCGACGCGGCCGTGCGCATCCCCTTGGCCGGCCGCAAGAACTCGCTGAATGTGGTGAGCGCGCTGGCCGTGGCGCTGTTCGCCGCAACAGGGGGAGAAAGGAAGAAGGAGGAAGGAGGAGTTGGGAGAGCCAGCGTTAGGGAAGAACGCTAAACGCTGAAGGGCGCCAGGGGTGCGGACGTCCTCGTCCGCAGTGAGAATGGTGCTCAGATAAAGATAAATATTTTGATTAAGATGATGTTGACATATTTACGATCTGCGGTAGGATATCGGATTAAGAATAGATTCGGGCAGGAGTGGGTTATGCATAAGGTGGCGGCTTTTTTGTTTCACAAGCGAACATCAGCGGCGCGCTGGTTCTTCGGCGGGCTGCTTCTGCTTCTGCTGATCGTCACGCGCTGGCTCTGGATCGACTGCGACGGCGGCACGCCCTCGCTGACGGAATACGGTTATTTCGCCACGGACGAAGGCTTTTACGCCTGCGGCGGAAAGCAGAAGTTCCTGCTGGGCCGCTTCATCTCCCTGATCCGCGCCAACCCCAACACCTTCGCGATCTGCCCCGCCTCGCACCTGTTGACCTGGCTCGCGTTCTCGCTCTTCGGCCAGAACACCTGGGCACACCGTTTTTTCCCGCTGCTGCTGAACACCGGGGCCTGGCTCGCGGCCTATGCGTATCTGTCGAAAAAAACCCTCGCGTGGATCGCCTTCCTGCTCTGCGCCTGCGTGGCGCTGAACCCGCTGCTCCTGGTCTACGGGCGCACCGTCTGCAACGACACGCTGATGGCCTCGCTGCTGCTGATCGGCTACGTGGTCACGCGGCGGCAGGCCCGCTGGGCTCCGTTCGCGGGCGGCTGCCTCTTCGGGCTGGGCGTCTGGATCAAGCCCTCGATCTGGCTGCTGGCCCTGTTCGGCCTGAGCGGCGCCGCGATCTCCCCCTGCGTCCGGCGGCGCTGGCCGCGCATCGGCCTGTTCGCGCTGGGCTTCGGCCTCTCCTGTTGCCTCGGCTTCGCCCTGATCCGTCTGCTCATCCACCCCGAAGCCGTGCTGCAGAATGTGACCGTCGACGAACTGCTGGCCGCTTCCGACTCCAGTTATCCGTTGCCCAACCCGTTCGATTGGAGCGCCACGTTCCGCGGCGTCTCCTCCTTCCCGCGCTTCCCGAGCGGCGGCCTGCTGAGCATGTGGATCCCCCTGTTTCTGATCCTGCCCGCCCTGCTTCTGCTGCGTCGCCTCACGGAGCGCCCGCTGCGCTGGGACGGACGCCTGCTGCTCTACCTGGTGCCGCCGCTTTATGCCGGCGGGATCATGATCATGCCGGTCTACTACGCCCACTACTTCATCCCGGTGATCGCCTTCCTGCCCGTCATCTGGCTGGAAGCCCGCCATGACCTGAAGCGCTGGGCCGGGCATGACCATCTCTTTTCGCTGGCGCTTTGGGTGATGGCGGCCCTGTTCGTGTTCGCCAGCTTCCATTCGTTCGATGTCAGCGAGGCCCAAGCCGAAAGCCTCAATGATTATCTGGCCAACGCCTATAACCTGCCCCAACGCATTGTGTGGACACGCAACGGCGGCTACATCCTGACCGGCGCGGCCTTGCTGACGGCCATGGGCCTGTGGGGCCGGCGCCGGCCGTTGACCGTCCTGACCGCCGGAGCCATTCTGGCTTCCGCGCTGCTGGTCTCAGGCCTCTGCTACAGCCGCCTGCCGTTATCCGAGGCGTATAAATATACCGCGCTCTTCCCTTCGACCATCAAGGATGTCGCGTTCGTCCTGCAGATCGGCTCGCTGGCCCTTTTTTTTGCCGTCTGGTGCCTGCCCGGCCTGCTTCGCACGGGTTGCCGCTGGCATCTCCTGCTGGCCGCGCTGCTGACCTTCGCGACGCTTGCCAACCCGCGCTGGCGGCGCGGCACGCGCGAGCTGGCCCGCCGCGGCACGCTCCACCGGCAGGCGGTCGCCGAACTGGCGAAACTGCTGCCGGAGGATGCGGTCGTTTTCGGCGAACGCGCCCCGCAGCTCTGCCTGCCGCTCAAGGCGCGCACCGCGCCGGCCCCGAACACCGACCCGGTCCCCATGGCGCTCGCCATTCGCGAACGCTATCCGCAGTTCCCGCAATTCGCGCTGCTGGATGCCGAACACAACTACCACTTCACCCACTACGAAAACAACAAGCACCTGCTCGAATTGAAAGTGCTCCACACGCTCGTCTTGCCCAGCTTCAACAACGGGCTGCCCGTACAGGTCTTCCTGACCCGGCTCCTGTTCAAAGAGCCCTCCGGCGCCGGCCCCCGCCTGAACGCGACGCCGTGAGCTGCGGCGCGGCGTCACTCCGCGCGGCTGATCTCCAGCTTGTCGATATAGAGCGCCGCGAGCGCCGGGCTTTCGGCGTGCGCCTTCTTGTCGAAGCGCCCGGGCCCGATCCAGAAGTAGTGGTCCGTCTCCGGCACCCACTCCGCCACGTCGTACCAGTGATACCCCTCGCCGACCGCCTCCACCGCGCGCGTG
Organism: Kiritimatiellia bacterium; assembly: GCA_017999015.1. Taxonomy (GTDB): domain Bacteria; phylum Verrucomicrobiota; class Kiritimatiellia; order RFP12; family UBA1067; genus DUPH01. Next base: position 770 of record JAGOBZ010000397.1, on the reverse strand, counting down.
CAGCCGCCGCCGCAGCCGCGCCGGTTCTTGGCATCGTACACCCCGCTCCAGAACGCCTCGCCCGTCTGGCCGGGCTTCTTCTCAACCCGCACGCGCATGCGGATGCGGTAGCGCGCGCCGGGATCGAACGCCACCTGGCTGAAGCGCAGCGTGGTGCACCACTCGTAATGCGTGTTGGCCAGCTTCATCGCCGAGCCGTCCTCGGCCAGCGGGTCCGCCACCGTCTCGCCCCACGTGCCGCGGTTGCCCAGCGAGAGCGCGGTGTCTTCCACCGTCGCCGTCGTCTTCGCGCCCTCAGCCGGCGGCACGCTCGGCACCGCCAGGAAGCGCCACGTTTCAACCATGCGCGCGTGCGCCTCCACGCCCTCGGAGAGGCGCATGTTCTTCGCCTCGTCGAAACGCGCCAGCAGCTCCTTCGCCAGCCGGCGGTGTTCAGCCGGCACGTCATACCGCAGCGGATCGGACGTGACCCAAACCTTCTTGGGCTCGTGCGCCGGCAGGCGCGCCAGACGCGCGGCCAGCACCGGCACCGCGCCCATGCGCACGTTGTAGAGGTGCGCGGGCGACGCCTGGGCCGCCTCTTCGGCCTGCCGCCACAGCGTCTCGGCGCGCGCGTAGAACGCATCCGGAATGACCGGGTTCTTCACATCGTCGAAGATCCGCAGCGGCGCGTTGGTCGTCACCCCGTAAAAGCCGTGCACCTCGTCGAAATACCGCCGCACCTGCGGCGCGGCCGCGCCGTAATAGCCCTCGAAAAAAGTCTTCAGCAG
>JAGOBZ010000396.1 GCA_017999015.1 Kiritimatiellia bacterium | reverse complement strand
GATACATGGGTTGTATGTCTCACATCATGCGGCGATCACTCAGGCTGGCTTTGGTGCTTCTGGCGCTTATGCCGGCGCGCGCGGCGGTCACGATCAGCGAGTTTGTCGCCGACAACGACGACGGGCTCCTGACGGCCGCCGGCGAGGCCAGCGACTGGATCGAGCTGCACAACAGCGGCCCCGGCACGGTCGATCTCAGCGGCTGGTTCCTGAGTGACAGCGCGTTGAATCTTGCCAAGTGGCGCATGCCGGACGGCACGCTGCTGGCGTCCAACGGTTATCTCGTCGTGTTCGCGGACAGCTCGCCCGTCGCCGTCACCAACGGCGAGCGGCACGCCTCCTTCAACCTCTCGAAAGACGGCGAGTTCCTCGCTCTGACCGGTCCCGACGGCACGACGCTGCACGACGCCTACCTGCCCGCCTATCCGCCGCAGGTGAAGAATGTTTCGTACGGCCGCGCACCGCGCGTGCGCACGCTGATTGATGCCGCGACGCCCGTGCGCTACCGCGTGCCGAACGCCGCCGGCGACGCCCCTTGGCAGGAGGCGTCCGGCGCGCTGGGCTTCAGCAGCACCGTCGGTGCCTACACCGTGCGCTTCTACCGGATGACCGGCGCCATCGCGAACATCGACGCCGCCGAAAGCATGGTCGCGAATCCGTCCGCCTGGGCCACCGACCGCACATATCCGGTGACCGGCTCCTATGCGACCGTCGATTTCCACGAGTCAAGCGCCTCGGGCACCTTCACGAACAACCTGCCCTTTCCGGGGTTGAACGCCGGAGACAATATCAACTATTTTGCGGTCACGGCCGAGACCGCGCTCTACGTGCCGCAGGCCGGACTGTGGACCTTCTGCGTCGGCAGCGATGACGGCTTCCGCCTGCGCATCGCCGGCCACGGGGCCACCTTCTCCACCGAGTTCGCTGCCGGACGCGGGTTCGGCAACACGCTGGCCGTCTTCAACTTCCCGGTGGCCGGCACCTACGCGCTCACGCTCTCCTACTTCGAAAACACGGGTGGCGCGGCGCTCGAATTTTCTGCCGCGCAGGGCAGCCACGGTGCGTTCGACGCGGCCTCGTTCCGGCTGGTGGGCGATCCCGCCGGCGGTCTGCTGCATGCCGGTGCCATCGGCGCCTTCGCCGACACCGACGTCTCCGATGCGATGCTGAGCATCAATGCCCGCCTCGACGCCGAGTGGCGGTTTATCCTCGACACCGTGCCCGCGCCGGACGACACGCTGCTATTCGCCGTGCGCGTCGCGGACGGCTTCAGCGCCTCGCTGAACGGCACGCCGGTCGCGTCGCTCAACATGCCTGCAACGCTCGTCTGGAACAGTACCGCCACCGCCGCACGCCCGATCGCGACGGCAGTCGAGCCGCTGACCTTTGTCCTGCCGCCCGACCTTTTCACCGCAGGCACCAACGTGTTGACTGTCACCGCGCTCAACCAGTCCGCCGCCGACGGAAACTTCCTGATCCAGCCCGCACTGACATGGCGGACCGCCGCCGAGCATCCGTTCTACTTCAAGACCCCGACCCCCGGCGCCGCGAACGGCCGCGCCTGCACCGCCCCGACGCCCGTGATCGCGGTCAGCGAGCCGCGCGGCTATAAGACGGCGCCTTTCACCGCCACGCTCATTTGCCCCGAGCGCCCGGACGCCGAGATCCGCTACACGCTCGACGGCAGCACGCCCACCGCCGGCAGCCAGCTCTACACGGCCCCGCTGTCCGTGACCGCCACCACCACGCTGCGTGCCGCGGTCATCGATCCGGAGAGCGTGCAGCAGCGCGTCATCACCGTCACCTGGCTTTTCTTGGAGGACGTGCTGCGGCAGGGCACGGCTCCCCCGCCGGGCTGGCCCGCGGACCGCGCGGTGAACAACCACATCATGGAATACGGCATGCGCCAGGCGATCGTCGACGGCGACCCGGCCCGGCTGCGCGCCGGCATGACCAATGCGATCCCGTCGCTCTCTCTGGTCACCGACCTCGCGCACCTGTTCGGGCCGCAGACCGGCGTTTACTCCTATCCCGGCAACGACGGCATTGGCTGGGAGCGGCCGGTCTCGGTGGAGCTGATCGATCCGGCGCGCGGTGCCGCAGCCGAGTTCCACATCGACGCGGGACTGCGCATCCGCGGCGCGTTCAGCCGCAGCGTCAACAATCCCAAGCACTCGCTGCGCCTCTTCTTCCGCTCGATTTACGGCGAAGGTAAACTGCGCTTCCCGCTCTTCGACGGCGAGGGTGCCTCCGAGTTCGACAAGGTTGACCTGCGCACGTCGCAGAACTACTCGTGGGCGTTTCAGAACAACAATCTCGACACTTTCGTGCGCGAGACCTTCTCGCGCGACGCCCAACGCGAGATGGGCATGCCCTACACGCGCAGCCGCTACTACCATCTCTACATCAACGGCCAGTACTGGGGGCTCTACCAGACCCAGGAGCGTGGCGATGCCGATTTCGCGGCGACCTATCTGGGCGGCGACAGCGACGACTGGGACTGCATCAAGACGTCGAGCCCCGGCTACACGACGACCGCGTCTGACGGCACCTTTGAGGCCTTCCACGCCTTGCACGACATTGCCGTCAACCAAGGGTTCGCCGGCGCGTACGCCGACAACTACATGCGCGTCAAGGGCCTGAACCCGGACGGCTCGCGCAATCCCGCCTATCCGGTCTACCTCGATGAGGACAACCTGATCTGTTACATGCTGTGCGCCTACTACACCGGCGATCCCGATTCGCCTATCGGTGGAGGCGGCGCCTTCCCCAACAACATGTATGCGCTCTACAACCGCGTGCAGCCTGACGGCTTCAAATGGCTGCGCCACGACGCCGAACACTCGCTCGGCGCCAACGGCGGGGTCAACGCCGACACCACCCATCTCGGTACCAACCTGCTGACGCAGGCGTTCTTCAATCCGGCCACGCTGCACCACCGGTTGAGCGCGCATCCCGCGTACCGCCTGCGCTTCGCCGATCTCGCCCAGCGCCATCTCTACGGCGACGGCATCTTCACGCCGGAACGCGCGCGGGCGCTTTTCCAAAGCCGCATGGACGAGATCGACCTGGCGATCATCGGCGAATCGGCCCGCTGGGGACGCGGCCGCACGCGCGACGCCACCTGGCTGCCCGCCTGCAACAGTGTGCTCAACACCTATCTGACACAGCGGCGTGACATCGTTGCCGCGCAGTTCCGAGCCCGCGGCTGGCTGCCTGCGCTCGCCGCGCCGCGCTTTTCCACCAACAGTGCAGCCGTGCCGCCCGGCTACACGCTGCTGGTCAGCGCGACCAACACCTTCTACTACACGACCGACGGCACCGACCCGCGCCTGCCGGGCGGCGGCATCCATCCCGGCGCCATCGCGGTGGACGTGACGCAGACGCCCGCCCTGCCGCAAAGCCTGGTCGGGCGCGGCGCCGTCTGGCGGTATTACGATCTGGGGGTGGAGCCCGCTGCGCAAGGCGCTCTGACCTGGCGCGACCGTACCTATAACGCTCTCGCGTGGCCGCAAGGACCCGCCCTGCTCGGCTTTTC
>JAGOBZ010000395.1 GCA_017999015.1 Kiritimatiellia bacterium | reverse complement strand
GTGTACCTGCGCATTCCGTGGTCGTATCTTGAACCCGAAGAGGGCGTGTTCAACTGGGCCATCTTGGACACGCCGGCGCAGCGCTGGATCGCGCGCGGCGGGCGCGTGGCGTTCCGCATCACCTGTTCGGAGAGCTGGCTGCGGTACGCCACGCCGGAGTGGGTGAAAAAGGCCGGCGCACAGGGCGTGTTCTGGGATTACGGCAAAGGGGTAAGCGAAACCGGCGCGTTTTGGGATCCCGCGTTCGCCGATCCGGTTTTTCTGGCCAAGCTTGAAAACCTGCTCAAGGCGATGGCCGCGCGGTATGACGGCAATCCGGACGTGGCCTTTATCGACATCGGTTCGTACGGGCTCTGGGGCGAGGGGCACACGGGGGCTAGCAGCCGCGTGCCGCAGGCGCAGATGGATGTGGAGGTCAAACGCCACATCGACCTTCATGTGAAGTATTTCAAGCGGACGCTGCTCTGCATCAGCGACGACGTGTCAGGCCCCGGGAACCGGTCGGGCGCCTATCCGTTGCTGGATTATGCGCGCGAGCGCGGCGTGACGCTGCGCGACGACAGCATCCTGGTGCAGCCGCACCCGAACGCCTGGTTCCACGCCGATCAGGCGGAGCGCTATTGGCCGACCCTGCCGGTCATCTTGGAGCACGAGCACTATGGGTCCTCCGTCGCGCGAAAGGCGTGGGATCCCGAACTGCTGATCAAATCCGTGGAGGAGTATCACGCCAGCTACCTCTCGATCCATTGGTGGCCGCAGGAATTTCTGGAGAAAAACCGCGAGGCGGTCGCGCGCATCAACCGGCGGCTGGGCTACCGTATCCGGCTGGAGGAACTGTCGTTCCCGGCGGAGGCAAAGATCGGCGCCTGGTTCGATGTCGCATGGCGCTGGGCAAATGCCGGCGTCGCCCCGTGCTATCAGGGGGGCTTTCCCGCGCTGACCCTCAAGGACGCGCAGGGCGGTCTGATCGCCGTATTGGTGGACGACGGCTTTGACGTGCGTGACCTGAAGGTCGGCCCGCCGGACGCGCCGCCTGCGGTCGCACGCAGCAGCCGTTTCCGCGCCGGATGGATCGCCCCGGTCACGCGGCCCGGAACCTGCGAGGTCTTTGTTTCGGTGGGCCGCCGCGACGGGACGCCGCAACTCGCGTTGCCGCTGGCGGGCGACGACGGCGCGCGCCGCTACGCGGTCGGACGCCTCGCGCTGCGCGAGTGAGCCCGCCGGCTGCGGGGCGGGAACAAACGAGGGGATAACTTTTAACGCGCAACGCTCAAGTTGCCACGTTGCAAGACACGCTGTTGCGGGCGAGGGTACCCGCGTCCCCTCTGGCGCTAATCGATTACGGAGGGTGCCCATTTTATCTTTGTCAGGCATCCGTAGAATGCTTATACTCCCCGCTGACGATTGCTTAAGGTGTTGGTCAGAGAGTAGATAACAAATAAAACGCAGGTGTCCGATGCGTGCACATACACTTGACGGGATCTTGACGGGATTTGCCGTTGCGCTCCTCGTAATGGCGTGGCGGGCCGATGCGGCGGATTACACGTGGACCGGCGCGGCCAGTGCGCTGTGGAATACGACGGATGCGAACTGGACCGGCGCCGCCTCCGTGTGGGCGAGTGCTCCGACGAACAACGCGACCTTCGGCGTGTCGGGCACGAAAACCGTCGCGGCCGACCCGGTCACGCTGAGCAATCTGACCTTCACGGCTGACGGGTACGCCGTCGGAGGCGGCCGGCTGACCATGTACGGTGTTCCTTCGGTCGCTTCGGGACTCAATGCCGTGCTTTCGGCGACCGTCACCAACATCGGCGTGTGGGCCAAGGCCGGCACCGGCACGCTGACCGTGGACCCCGGCGCGGGCAACACCAACGTCTTCTACGCGCTCAAGGCGGCCGCAGGCACCCTCGAGATTGTCAGCGGCACCAACTTCGTGATCCAGTCGGGCAGCAGCCCCGAGAGCAATCCGTTCTTCTGGGTGACCGGCGGCAAACTGGTGGTGGGCGGGGGCATCGTGAAAACGACGGGCAACGCGTATGCGCGCGTCAGCGAGTACGGGACGCTGCTGATCACCAACGGCATTGTCGACCTGACGAGCACCTCCGAGCTGCTCAACGGGCACAACGCTCCCGGCGTGGTGACGGTCAGCGACACCGGCCTCTTGGACGTGAAGATGTTGCGCATCTCGCAAAACTCTTCGGCGGCCAATCTGACGGTCGTCAACATCAATACGGGCGGCGTGATCCGTCTGAACCGGTTCAATCTGGATGCCTCCTCGGCCAAGAATGGTACCGTCAATTTCAACGGCGGCATGATTGTTGCAAAGGACAACGTTAATCAGCAGGATATGCTTGGGACGACAGACCCGGACTGGCGGAACATCGTTGTCAATGTTTTGGCGGGCGGCGCCATTATCAACAACAACGGCTGCAGCATCACGATGCGGCAGAACATGAAGGGCTCGCCGAACGACGGCGGCCTCACCAAGCTGAACAGCGGATACCTTTATGTGCGCGGAACGAACAGCTTCACCGGCGCGACCGTGCTCAAGGGCGGTGGCTTTAACATCATTGCCGATCACAACCTCGGCGCAATACCGTCCTCACCGGCCACGAATGTTCTGTTTTTGGCAAACAGCACGCTGCAGATCAGCAGCACCCATGCGCTCGACGCCAACCGGACGGTTTGGATCACCAACGCGGTGACGGCGACGTTTGACACGCAGGCGCATACGCAAACCATCCACGGCGTTGTTTTGGCGGCGGAAACCAATTCCGTGTTCGTGAAGAGCGGTAGCGGGATGCTGGTCCTCGACCCGGGAGCGGCGGCGGTAAACCGGTTCGGCACCCTTCAGACGACGGCGGGCACGCTGGTGATCGCCAGCGGCACGAACCTCGTGACGGCGCCGAACAACGGCCAGAACGCGCCCGGTCTCCGCGTGAGTGGAGGCACGATGCTGGTCGCGGGCGGCGTGGTCAAGACCACCAACCTGATGTTCGTGAACGTGGACGGCGGGCACCTTCTCGTCACGAACGGCCTCGTCGACACCACGAGCTGCTTAGAGGTGCTCAACGGCATCGGCTCGACGTACGGTTTCACCACGGTGAGCGGCAGCGGAACCCTTCTCGCCAATGCGGTGCGCATTTCGCAAAACACGGGCAACCCGTCCAACATGGTCGTGAGCGTCAACACCGGCGGCGTGCTGCGCCTCAACAACTTCTACATCGACATCAACGCCAACCAGAAAGGCATGCTGTTTCTGAACGGCGGCACGGTCGAGGCCAGGACCGACAATGTTGATTTCCTGGGGAAGACGGAGAATCTCGTCGGTAACAACAACGACAAGTGGCTGACCAATATCACTAGCATCCCATAGGATTGGCCGACAACACCGGCCCCTTGATTGGCACTTATTATGCGGGGGGGGGGCGAAAACCGTCAACCCCTAAATTTTATCAAAAAAGTGTCGGCTTCGGAGGCGATCGCCTGTAGCCTACAGGCGCATGAAAAAACTAATTCCCCAATTGCTTGGGTTCACACTTCCGAA
>JAGOBZ010000394.1 GCA_017999015.1 Kiritimatiellia bacterium | reverse complement strand
TCCTGATACTCGGGCCCGACCCCGGCAAGACCGCCTACACGCTCGCCGGCGGCGTGCGCTTCAAGCTGACCGAGGCGTGGCGCTGTTTCGCCGTCGCCGTCTCGCCGCACACGGTCGCCGCCTACACCGGCAGTCGCACTGCGCCCCTCGCCCTCGCCGCTGAGGCGGCCCGCACCGAGAAGTCCGTTGCCAACCCCGGCGACCTCTTTCTCGGCAATTTCGGCGGCATCCGCCCGTTCAACGGCTGGATCGACCGTGTCCGGATCTTTCGCGGCGCACTGGACGAAAAAGCGCTGCGCGCGCTTTTCGATGCTGATCTCGCCACCGCCCAAGACGTCAAACTGCCGACTGTGGCGCAATTGGCGTCACGCGACGCTCAACCCGCGACCGGCGGGCGCTTCCGTCTGCCGGCTTCGGCTATTCCATTTTCCACACGCTGGCAGCGGCGCACCAACGCGCTTGAGACGGCGCAGTCTTTTCACGCCACGCACCTCCTCTGGGTCTACGGCTCCGAGACCGGTTTCGTGCGGCAGGCACAACGTGCGAACCTCTTCTATCAAGGCACGCTCAACGGCCTGCAAGGACAGGGCCAGGCCACCTCCAACCGCACCAATGCGGGCGATGCGTCGGGCCGTCACGAGGATCTCGACGGCAACAAGATCACGCCGCCCTGGATGGTGACGTTCGGCCCCAAAACGTTCACCGGATGTTGTCATCATCCGGCCTTCCGCAAGCTCTTTTTCGACGATGCCAAACGCCTCGTTGAGGCCGGGGTAGACGCGCTCCACGTGGACGATTGGGAGATGAACGCAAGCTGGGTGCGTCACGCCGGCGTCTGCTTCTGCGACGCCTGCCGCAGCGGTTTCCGCGCATGGCTCGCCGCGCACCACACAAGCGAAGCCCTCCAGTCGCTCGGGATCGCCGACATCGCGGACTTCGACTATCGCGACCACCTCAAAGCGAACGGCGTGCCCGACGCAGCCACCTATCGCAAACGCTTTCGCGACCTGCCGCTCACGCCCGCCTTCATCGACTTCCACGTAGCGGGCATGCGCGCCTTTTACCGGGATTTCCGCGCGAATCTCGACGCTTGGTCGCCCGACCGTTACATCCCGGTCTCGGTCAACGGCCTGCTCACGCCGCTCCGCCCCGACCGCGTGCTGCCCGGCATTGACGTCATCGACTTTCTGCACGGCGAATCTTCGCAGAATGCCGACTATCAGACCGCGCTTGAATACGTCTTCGGCGGCAAAATCGCCGAGGCGGCCGGAATCACGCAGGTGATCTCGCCGATTCCGCGCAGCACGGCCCGCACGCGCGCCGCGATCGCCACGACCTACGCGCTCGGCCAGCCGCACCTCGTGCCGTGGGACCTTTACATGGGAAGCGATGCCACCGGCATTCAACCGCGATATTTCGGCACGCGCGACCAATACGGCGATCTTTACGACTTCATCCACGCACACCGCGCCGTGCTGGATGCAACCGCCGCCGTCGCCGAAATCGGTGTGCTGGTGAATGGAGACGAGCCCGGTGCCTTTGCGGAATACGGGCTCGCGCTCGCTGCTCGCCAACTCCCCTTCCGCTTCGTGCTCGGCGCAAGCCGCACGGCGCGGGTTCCGGTCACGGCCGCATCGCTGCACGGCCTGCGCCTCTTGGTCGAACTCAGTCCCTCCGACACCTTTTGTGCGGAGGATAGGGCTGTGCTCGATGCCGCGCGCGCCACCGGCCGTGTGCGGTTCGCGGGGGGTTCTGCCGACATCGACGCGATCAGCCGCGTCATGGCGCTCGACCTGCTGCGTGTCGAAGGCCCCGACAATCTCTACGCTTTTCTCCGCGCCGATGCCGTGCGCGGCACCCACGCCATTCATCTTGTGAACTGGAACCTTGGCGCCGAGAACAGCGAGCGTGCCGAGACCTACCGGCCGGTCACGATCGCCTTGCGTCACCCCGACCGTTGGGGCGCTGTATCCCGCGCCGTGTGGCATGCGCCCGGCAAACCTTCGGCGGAACTCGTCCCCGAGCGTCACGCCGACTGTATCCGCATCACGGTGCCGCAGCTCACCACCTGGGGCATGCTGATCTTATGAGGGCCGCTGAGAACATGGACACCGCTTGGCAAAAAACCGCCGCTGATCGCGTTGAGCACTTCCGGGCCTTTCACGCCCGGCGCAACTCGCGGCCGCTGTTCGGTTTTTTCAAAGGCAGCGAGTATCCGCTGCCGCGCTATCCATTCAGCCGCAACCTGCCGGAAGGCCGTCCGCTTCAGCCGGGCGATTTCGACATCCCGGCCTTTGTGGCGGACGCCGAGCGACTCTTTGCAGAGCATGAAGCCTGCGGCGGTGACTTCATCTACAGCGCCAGCGCCTTCTGGGGCATCCCCTGGCTCGAAGCGATGCTCGGGTGTCCGATTTTCGCCAACCATCAGACCGGCTCGATCCACGCGGAGCCGCCACCCGTATTCGCGCCGGACAATCTGCCGGCCTTCGATCCTGACGGACCGTGGACGCGCCTGATGGGCGAGATGCTGGTTGCGCTCGCAGCGTGCAGCGCCGGCCGCTTCCCGCTGGCCACAACCCGTATGCGCGGCGTGGCCGATCTCCTCGCCGCGCTCTATGGCGGCGACGCCTTTGTCTTCGCCCTGTTAGACCAACCTGACGCGGTCCTGCGCACCGCCGCGCGCGTGACGGATCTCTTTATCGCCTGCGGCCGTTTTCAGCTCGAACGCATTCCTTTGTTTCACGGCGGCGTGGGCTCTTTCTATTATCATGCGTGGATGCCGACCGGCACCATTTGGCACCAAGAGGATGCCGCCGCGCTGCTCTCGCCGGACCTGTACACGTCGTTCATCGAGCCGTTCGACCGGCGGATTGTCGCGGCCTTCCCCCATGTCGTCATGCATCAGCATTCGACGGGTTTCGTTCCGACGGACCGCTATCTCGACATGGGACTGGCCGCGCTGGAACTGCACATCGACAGCGGCGGCCCCTCGGCCGAAGCCCTATTTGATCGCCACCTCGCGATCTTGCGCGAACACCCTCTCATCATCTGGGGCGATATCCCGCGCACCGATCTAGACTCGCTCTTCGCGAAACTGCCGCCGAACGGCCTCGCAGTCATCACCGTTGTCAACGGCCCTGAACAGGCCCATACCCTTTGGAGGAAGTATGTTGAACGCATCTGACGTATCCATCATGAACCTGCATCCGTTTTTCGCGCTTACCTGTCTGGCTGCGCTCTCGGTCCAAGCCGCCCCAGCCACTGCACCGGTAAAACCGCCACCGCCGCCGATCATCGCGTCGCCGGCGGAACTCAAGGCGCGCATTCCCTCACAGCTCCACGTCACCAAACCCGATTTCGTGGTTTTCGTGCCGGAAGTGACCGATTCCGCCGTCAACGACACCGGCAACGAGCATTTCCTTGTCTTTGACGGACCGGACGGCTCGCTCATGGCCGTCTGGACACAAAGTTCAGCCGAGTCGCAGCCCGATCAGCATCAAGCCTTTGCCCGCAGCGAGGACGAGGGAAAGAGCTGGACCCGGCCGCGCA
>JAGOBZ010000393.1 GCA_017999015.1 Kiritimatiellia bacterium | reverse complement strand
GTCATACATCGGACCGGTCTTGGGTGTTGCGGCCGTGGGTTTACGGATTGCCATGTGAGTTGTGTTCCCGTCCGCCGGAGGTGTTGTGCGAAGCACGTTGCGCGCCGTTGCGGCGCCGCGATATCCGGCTGACGTTTTTGGGTTAGTCTGTGACTGTTTGTGAGGGCAGCGGGACCGGTCACCCGACCGGGACGTACCACTCGTGTCTGTCCTGTCTCGGACAAGAAACAAATAATTTAGCAAAAATGCACCGCGTCAACAAACCGAAAAAGGTTAAATAATTGTATATTCCGCTTGTCTGCGGCGGGCGGGCTGTGTCATCATGTTCTCCGATGACTACCCGTGTCATAGCGTTTAACCTGCGACTTACCGGCTTGTGGCTGCTGTGCGGCCACGGGACGCTTGGCGTGTAGGTTTTTCGCAGTGCGAAGGCAAGGCCAGAACTCCCGTGGATCAGTGAACGCTGCCGCGGGAGTTTTTGTTTCCCCGGAGGCAGCGCGGCGGACCGCGGGCGCGACGGCGCGGAAATCAGAACGAGAAACAGCCCCCTTGGGGCGCGATGAGGAAACCGACCATGAACGAGAGCCCTGACATGCGACGCATCTACGTGTTCGACACCACCCTGCGCGACGGTGAGCAGTCACCGGGGTGCACCATGAACCTGCGCGACAAGCTGTTGGTCGCCGAGCATCTTGAGGCCCTGCGCGTGGATATTATCGAGGCCGGCTTCGCGATCGCCTCTTCCGGCGACTTTGAAGCGGTCAAAGCGATCGCCGGCGTGGTCAAGGAGGCCGCAGTGGCCAGCCTGTGCCGGGCGCTGCCCAAGGACATCGAATGCGCCTGGGAGGCGGTGCGCCGGGCGAAGCGCCCGCGTATCCACACCTTCATCGCGACCTCGCCGATCCATATGGCCTGCAAACTGAAGATGGAGCCGGACGCGGTGTACGAGCAGGCGGTGGCGATGGTCAGGCACGCGCGCAACCTGTGCGGCGATGTCGAGTTCTCGCTGGAGGATTGCTCGCGCAGCGAGCGGCCGTTCATCTACCGCGTGGTGGAGGGCGTGATCGCGGCGGGTGCCGGTACGGTCAACATTCCGGATACAGTGGGCTATGCCGTGCCGGAGCAGTTCGGTGAACTGATCGCGGACATCCGGCGGCATGTGCCCAATATCGACAAGGCGCGGCTGGCCGTGCATTGCCACAACGACCTCGGGCTGGCGGTCGCCAACTCGCTCGCCGCCGTGCGCGCCGGCGCCGACCAGGTCGAGTGCACGGTCAACGGGATCGGCGAACGAGCGGGCAACGCCGCGCTGGAAGAGATTGTCATGGCGCTGCACACGCGGCGCGAATTTTTCCAGGCCGAGACGAACATCGACACCACCAAGATCTATGCGACCAGCCGCTGCGTGATCACTGTCACCGGTAGCCGCGTGCAGGCGAACAAGGCCATTGTGGGCGAGAACGCCTTTGCGCACGAGGCCGGCATCCATCAGCACGGCGTGCTCGCCAATCCGCTGACCTATGAGATCATGACGCCCGAGTCGATCGGCCTGCCGCGCAACAAGATGGTGTTGGGCAAACACTCCGGGCGCCATGCCTTCGAAAGCCGCCTGAACGAACTGGGTTTCCGTCTGGAAGAGGCGCGCCTCAACGAGCTGTTCGGCAAGTTCAAAGACTTGGCCGACCGCAAGAAGACGGTGAGCGACGCCGACATCGAGGCGCTGGCCCACAACGTGCAGACCCTGATCGCCGAACGTGTCAAGCTTGACCGCTACAACGTCACGGCCAGCAACGCGATCACGCCGGTCAGCACCATCCGCCTGCTGCGCGACGGCAAGCTGGTGGAGCATGTCGCCGCGAGCGACGGCCCGATCAACGCTTCGTTCAAGGCCATCAACCAGTTGCTGGGGCTCAAGGTCACGCTGGAGAGTTTCCAGCTCAACGCGATCACCGGCGGCACGGACGCCCAGTGCGAGGCAACGGTGCGCGTACGCGACGGCGAGCGCGTCTATCACGGGCGCGGCATTTCGACCGACGTGATCGAGGGCAGTATTCTGGCCTATCTGCAGGCGTTGAACGTGCTGCTCGACGAAAGCACCGGCAAGAGCGCCGACGCGTGACGGAAGGACGGGTGTGATGAATCCGCCGCTCTCCAAATGTGTCATCGTGGCCCATGGCGCGTTCCCGTCGCATCCGCTGCCGCTGGCGGCGCTGCGCGCGGCGCGGCGCGTGGTGTGCTGCGACGGCGCGGTCGAAAAACTGGAGGCGGCGGGCTTCGCGCCGGACTGGATCGTGGGGGATCTCGACAGCCTGTCCGACGCGAGCCGTGCGCGTCACCGGGACCGTCTGGTGGCGGTGGCGGAGCAGGAGACCAACGACCTCGCCAAGGCCTTCCGTTTCTGCGTGGAACAGGGCTGGCATGACGTGGTGATCGTCGGCGCCACCGGCCTGCGCGAGGACCACACGCTGGGCAACCTCGCCTGGCTGGCGGATTTCGCGCAGACGCTGCATGCGTTGGACTCTGCGCGCGCCGGCTCTCGCGTCGTGCTGCTGACCGACACAGGGATCTTTACGCCGGCGCTTGCCTCCATGCAGTTCCGGTCGCACGCTGGACAGCAGGTCTCGCTCTTCTCGTTCGGCCCCGGCGTCCAGGTTTATGCCGAGGGCCTGAAGTACCCGCTCGACCAGGTGCCCTTCACCCGCTGGTGGCAGGCCGCGCTGAACGAAGCGCTCGGCGAGGCCTTCAAGCTGGTCTTCGAGGGCGGCCCGCTGCTGGTCTTTCAGACCTACTGAAGTTCTCGCCGGGAGGGGGGCAGGTTTCTGGGGGCATCGGGGTCAGTCTATAAATAAAAAATAGTGTTGAGGTTGCCGGGGGCTGTGTTATTAAGCGTCTCCTGCCCGGTGATCGCGCACTTGCCAGTCCCTTGGCGCCCATGTCGTGCCACTGTGCGCATCCGACCTGACGCCGTCCTCGTCTGAGAACCACACCTCGCCGCCGGCCTTCCCCGCCTCCTTTCACCGGATGCTTGCTTCCGGCAGCGCCTGCTTGATCCCTTCATCCAGCGGCATGCGGTCGGTTTCGGGCGTCAGCCCCGCCTCGGCCATCAGCCGCGCCAGTTCCGCGCGCAGCGACGCCGCCACCGGCGTATACTTGGCTTTCGCGATCAGGTTGTGGCGCTCTTCCGGGTCAAACTCGATGTTGTACAGCTCCTCGAGGTGCCGGTCCGGCGAGCTGTCGCCGTGCGGGTAGCGCGTGTATTTCCACTGCTCGGTCCGCACGCAGCGCACATTCGGCGTGTACGGGAACTGCTTTTCGTAATTGTACGCGTAGAACCAGGAGCTGCGCCAGGCGGCATCCCCCTCCTGCACCAGCTTGACCCACGAACGCCCGTGGCTCTCCGTCAGCGCCGGTGCGCCGCACACCTGCAGCAGGCTGGGCGCCAGGTCGACCGTCAGCACCTGGCGCTCGACGACAACCGGCCGGTCGGCCGGCGTCAAACCCGGATAGCGCACAAGCTGCACGATGCGGATGCTGGGCTCGTGCGCCGTGCGTTTGTCGACCATCCCGTG
>JAGOBZ010000392.1 GCA_017999015.1 Kiritimatiellia bacterium | reverse complement strand
CCCTTGATGTACGGCCACACGCGCTGCTCAAGGAACGCGGGGTCGTGCTTCGGAGACCGCGCGCTCCAGTCCTGCGCCAGCGCGAGGCCCTCGGGCGAGCCGCCGGTCTCGGCATGGATGCCGCAGATCACGCGGAACCACTCGTCGTAGCCCATGCTCGCGCTGTCGTTCAGGCCGTTGGGGATCGCGAGCAGCGCGTCGACCCACAGGCCTTCGGGGCGCTCGGTCGGAGCCGGCGTGACCTCCTCGCGCGGCACGAACGGGACGGGCGGGCTGCTGCGCCACCAGTCGGGGCTCAGACAGGCTTCTTTCGGGAGTTCAATGAGGATCACCAGAGCACCTCTTCTTGTGAAGGCGGGTGCGCCAAGTAGTGTTCAAGGCGCTTTGCAAACCCTGTCGGGGTCAAACCCAGCTTTCGGATGTACCCCTCCGTGACATTGCAGTGAGGACAAAGCAAGCCGCGAACGCGACCGGTGTCGTGGCAGTGGTCTAAGTGGATGAACCTACGCTTCTTCCCCTCAAGGACAAACTTTGATTGGCAGACCGCGCAACGGTAGTCCTGTAGCACCAATAAGTCTGAGAATTGCTCAGGCGTTAGCCCATACTTGCGCCGACGAGCGCTGTCGGTGATCTTGTTCTTACGCTGCTCGTTGTAGCGAGCCCTGTCTCTTGCGCGGCTCTTTGCGGTCGTGCGGTACTCGCGTTGGTATTCCCTTTGCCTTGCGACTTGTTCAGGTTTTCTGCGGTACTCGTTTTCGCGGTCGCGAATGCGCCGCCACTCTTCCGGCGTGCACTCATGTTTTTTCTTGCTCACCACAGCACCTCACCTTCACTCAGCATCAACGGAATACTTTTCCCCGCTAAGGGAAGAATCGCTTGGCTCCCCCACCCGTCAGGCCCTACGCTACTTTGCTTAGGAAACACTTCTACTTCCCCCGCCCGAACACCGCGAGCACCGTCCTTCAAGCCGACGCTCTCCAGCACACCCTTCATGAAGCACCGCACGGAGTAGGCGTCTTGCGCCTCGTCCCAAATGAGATACAAGTGCACGCCCATGCCGCCCGAGCTCCGGAACAGGATCGGGTGCATGCCATGCACGATCTCCAGCACGTCAACCACGCGTGCCACCACGGCCGACATCTCGGCCCACGACACCTCGCCCTTGTGGCTGTCGAAGTCGAGCAGCGCCACCATCGTGACGGACTCGCCGGCCTTGATCGGGCACACGCCGCGCGCCGGGCCTCCATTCACATGCTGCGCCAGGCGCTCGCGAGTCAGGGGTTGCGATGTCCAGCGCGAGCCGTCCGACTTCTTGACGGCGGTGACATCGGTGCGCACGCGGCGCACGAGCGGCAGCAGGGCCGCGATGAGGGGGTTGTTGAGGTCAGCCATCAGAACAGGGCCTCTTCGCCCGCCGGCATGGCCGCCGGCTTCTTGGTCTTCGCTCGCCCGGGCGCCGTCATCTTGCGCAGATCGGCCCGGTTGAACTCCAGCAGCCGCGGAAACGGCCACCACGGCTCGCTCACCCGCAGCGTCACCACCTCGCCGCGCCGCAGAGACTCGACCTCGGGGCCGTGGATGCCTGACAGCGGCTCGATCCAGTGTCTGTCGTGGTTCATGGCATGCACTCCATCACGACGCGGACCCACTCGGCCGCGAGCGGCGCGACGATCGCGTTGCCGTAGGCGCGCAGTCGTCCCACTCGGGCGGGAGCCCCATGAGCCAACGGGAATGTGCCGGGTTCAACTGGCCGCCACTTGCCGTCGCGGCAGGGGATCCACTCGGCGTTGGCCCAGAAACCAGCGAGAGCCCCTCCAGATTGGCCTTCGTGCCGACCGGCCACGTGTCGTTCCAGTCCGCCAGCCGAGCCGCCCCATAGGTCTTCAACTGGATCGTCTTGCCGGGGCCGTAGCAGTGCGTGTTGGCTTCCGTCGTCGTCGGCCATCCCGCCAACGACACCACTGCCGCTAGATCCGGCCCTTTGCTGCGCATCGCTTCGCGAATCGCGCCCTCGTGCGATCGCACCCCTTTGTGTGCCAAGGAAGCCGTCGTCGGCCATCCCGCCAACCAAGCCACTCTGCCCAGCAAGGCATTCGTTGGCACGTTCTGCTCGTGGCCGTCCTTCCAGTCGCGCGCCGCCGCCGTAGGCCAACTCGCCAACTGCGCCTGCAGATTCAGCGCCGCCAAACTCACCCCGCAAGCCCCATCCAGCGCTGCCTTGCGAGCCAAGAACTGCTCGGCCGTGCCGCCCGCTTCGTCCTTCGTTGGCGTACCCCGCCCACCACAATCGCTGTCGGATGTGCGGGGCACCGACGCCCGCAGCGCACAGATCCGCCGCCCCTGCGGAGTAGTCCGTTGCTTCCAAGTCAGCTTGAACAAGATCCCACCAGACAAGGGCATCCGCGCTTGCAACCTGCTCTCCAATGACGACTGGAGGGCGGCACTGCTCAACGAGGTAGTGCCATGCGGGCCACAGATGCCGCTCGTCATCAAACCCAACGCCTTTGCCTGCTGCGGAGAAAGGCTGGCATGGACAGCTGCCGGTCCAAATTCGCCAATCATCTCGCCAACCAGTTTGGCGAAGTGCAAGCGACCAAACTCCGACTCCAGCAAAGAAGTGGCACTGGGTGAAGCCAGCCAAGTCCGAGGGTGCGACATCCACAATGCTGCGCCGGTCAACGACTCCGGGGGCAATGTGGCCGGCTCGGATGAGGTTCTCAAGCCAGTCTGCGGCATACGGGTCAATCTCGTTGTAGTAGGCATGGTGCTGCGTCACACCAACCCCGCCGGCTCAGTTTCGGCCCACGCCCGCTGCTCGTGCTCCCACACCGAGAACGGCACGTTCTCGATCACGATCGGCAAGGGCGGGGCCAGGAGCTCCAAGACGCATCCCGCGTCAAACTCCAAGGCCGGGAGGTCTTCTCTCCAGTAGTTCGAATTGCGCATTGCAATCTCCAGACGGCGAAAGACCACGAGGGATGAGGCGTAGCGCCGCCAAGCCCGCCCGTCAGGGTAGACGGGGGCGCCTCATCTCTCGTGGTCTCTCAGGTGAATCGGTGTACGCTTGGCGGCGAGCGGCCAGCATACACCTAAGTTGAAGCGTGGAGCAAGTGCTACTTACAGCACTGCCCGTTCCTTGCGAGTCAAAACCCGCGGCATCCGCTTCACAGCGTCGAGCGCAGCTTCCCGCAGGCTCATCACGAGCCAGGCGCCGTCGACCTCGACAGCGAGTTGATCCGACCGCGGCCGGCGGCCTTTGACCGTGCCTGGTTGCCGGAGCGGCACGTGCACTGAGCAACCGTAGAGGCTCAAGGTGACGTGGCCGATCTCGGCACCGGGTGGCGGCAAGTTGTCCGGGCTGGGCGGGCAGTAGCCCTCCGGCGGCTCAGGCTTCGGGTGACGGCGACGTGAATAGTGCTTCATTTTTAAGCGCTTACTTTGCAAAGTAAGACTATATCACGTTAGGCCTCAAAGACCAAGCCTGCGCCACGCTCGTACACCTCGAATCCGAAGTGGTTGCCGAGCAGGTTCCCGTGCGCGCATTCCTTTGCCGCCTCGGCCGTCTCGAACTTCGCAATGTCGTCC
>JAGOBZ010000391.1 GCA_017999015.1 Kiritimatiellia bacterium | reverse complement strand
TTGGAGTGGGTCGTCATCGTATCGTCCATACCTTGAGAGTTGAGAGTTGAAAGTTCGCGGCGCAGCCGCACGGCGGGCACGCCTCTTTCGACGGTGGGGTTACTCCTTGGCCGGCACCCTCTGCGGCAGCGCGAAGTCGCCGTCCATCACGGCGGGCAGACGGAAAACATCGCCTTTCTGATTGCAGAAGTAGAGGCTCGACGAGGACGGCTTACGCCCGTGGCCGTCCGCCCAGAAGCCGTAGAAATCGGGGTGGGCGTTGACCGGGCGGCGCACGTAGGTGTGGTTCATCTCGCTGCCCGCCGTCATCTGCCTGGTCTTGCGCCACGTGGCGCCCGCGTCCTCGGTCAGCCACATCGCAATCTCCCCGCCGGGATTGTACGGCTGCGGCCCCAGCTCGGTCGGACCGATGATGCGCCACGTGGTGTCGCTCTCGACGTACACCGGGCCGGTGTCGTAATTGTTGCCCGAAACGATGCCGGTGAAGCGCTCCTGCCACTCGGTGCCGGTCCAGCGCACCGTGCGCCATTCGCGCGGACCGTTGGCCGGTCCGGACTGATACCCCTTGCTCAGAACGAACAGGATGACCGGATGCCCTTTGGAATCGAACTGCACGTCTTTGATATAGCAGTTGCGGCCTTTGCTTTCATACTCCAGCACCAGGGCGGGATTGGCCTTGTCGGCGAGCGGCGTCGCGAGCACCTGGCCGTCGGCGGTCTTCCAGGTCGCGCCGAAATCATCGCTCTCCATGTAGTACACGTTCGTGCGCCAGTTGAGGCCTTTGCCCTTGGGATGCTGATTGAAGGCGATACCGGTTTTCTTGTCCTTCCACTGCCAACTGATCTGGTAGTGGCCGTCCTCGAAGTAAGCGGTCTGCTTGCGCTCGCTCCACTCGGTGCCCTCCGGATTGCTGGTCATGACGTAGTTGCCGCGCCCCTTCACATACCACGTGTGGACAAAGAGGAAGCCTTTGCCGGGATAGTAGAAGGGTTCGGGATAGGAGAAATTGCCGCTCCACATGAGCTGGAACGCCTCGATGTCGTACGGCTTGACGCTGCGCGAGATGTAGGAGGGACGCCCGCGCCCGTGGCTGCTGGAGAAGATCCAGATGTAGCCTTTGTCATCCAGATTGATCACCGGGTTGTCGTGCGCGTCGTCAGTCCGCTTGTCGAGCAGACAGGTGGGCTTGGCCACGCGCCCTGTCGCATGGTCAAAGTACGAGACCATGTGCAGGAGCGTGCTGTTCTTTTCATCGGTGCCGCCGTAGCAGAAGAAGGTCTTGTTGACCGCCGGCGCATGCCAGGCCATCGGGATGTGCTTGGCACAGTACGTGCCCAGACCGCCACTGTACTTGTAGACGTATTCATCCTTCGAGGGCTGGTTGAAATACCAGATGCCGCGGAATCCCGGTAGCTTGCGATTGAGCAGGACGGTCAGCACCGGCTGGAACTTGACGAGGTCAGCGCCGCCTTTCACCCGATTCGCGATCGTCGTGTCGGTCGGATGGGTCTGCCAGTGCGCGATCAGCTCGCGCGCCTGACCCTGCCACACCTCCTCGCCGGCGAGATGTCGCGCCTCGGCCGCGTCGAGGGCGCGGTTCCAGATGCGGATGTCGGTCATGCTGCCTTTGAGCATGCGCTCCTCTTGACCGTCGATCACGCCGACAGTCAGCGGATGCACGAACGCCGTCCGTTTCAGCGGGACCGCCTGCTGCCCCTCCAGCACGCCGTCTCGATAAATCTTCGCCGTCTTTCCGTCGTAGGTCCCCAGGTAATGGGTCCAGACCTCCGGCCGCGGCGGTTTTGCCGCAGCGAACCCGTAACGGCCCGGCTCGCCTTCGACCAGCATCCTTACCGCGCCGTTGTAGAGGTAGAACGAAAAGTCCTGGTTCGGCTGCCCCAAGGTGAGGAACATCTGCGGGCGCGCGGCGTCCGCGACCTTAACCCATGCGGCGACCGAAAAGCCGTCCGCCTTCAGCACAGACTGGAGGTTGCTCACGCTGAACCCGGTTCGCCCGTCAAACGGATACCCCGCCTGTTTCGGCGCGGCCCACGCGGAGACCGCCGCCAAGATCATCACTGCCATATTCCGCTTCATGTGCATCTTCATCTCCCTGCTGTCATTAAGCGCCACACGCCGATTCCCAGCGGCGCGAGGCGCGTCTCGTCGCTGTGGAGCGCTTCACCCTCGCCACCCAGCCAGCCCCCCAGTTGGGTGCGCGAGACGGTCTTCGGCGATTCGGAGAAGTTTACCAGAATCAGCCAGACAGCGCCCGCAGCATCCTTGACCCGCACCGCGCGCAGATGAGGGTCGGCCACCGGCACCTGAACCGCCGCACCCGCCGCCGCATAGGCGGCCGTCGCCGCCACGTCAGCCGTCAGCACGACGGCCGCGCAGTCAAAGATCGTCTCGCGCGCCCCGTAATAGCGCGGCCCCTCCTGAATGCCCTGTGCAATCTCTTCGCAATACAAATACCCGCCGCCCGGCTTGGGCCCCTCTGAGTTCCAGATGTTCAGCGGGATCTGCCGGCCGGGCAAACGGGCCACCTCCGGCGAGCCGCCGTAGATGGCCACCACGCCGAGGCGGTCGTCAAGATTGAGCCAATTCCCCGCGTTGGCGATCCGCTCAAAGGCTTGGGGCACGGCCTTCAGCGTCCTGCTGCCCTCCGCTGCGTGAAGCGTCCGCGTGAAGCCGTTGAACACATCGTTGGGCACGGAGAGCGCCAGGCCGCGCACGCGCCGCAGGTAGGCGGCGTTCGAGGTGCGCGCCCGCTGGATCGACACGACCGTGCGGTCATCCGGCAGGGCGCAGAACGCCAGAAAGATTCGGCCCGTATCCGGATCGTCATCGCCCTCCGCCAGCCCTTTGCGCGAGACCAGGTCCGCGACGCCGCAGGTCGCGAACCCGCCGTCGAACGCCGTACCGGTCCATTTCACGGGATTGGCGTAGTTTTGCGCCCCCATGCCAAACACCTGTCCCGCCAGGTTATGCTGCCATTCCGCCATGTCAGACGCGTCGGCCGGCACGCACAATCCTCCTGCCTTCATCGCGCCGTGCCACACCCAAGAGGCGAAGCGCCGCTCGCCGCGCTGCAGCCAGGCGCCATGAAACGGATCATGCCAACGCGTCGGCGCGCCGACCGTCGCCTTGGCCGCAGCATCCATGTCGAAGATCCGCCGCCAATACGCGCCGCAGGCCAACGTGCAGGCCTTGTCGCCTTCGAGGCGCTGATAGTAGAGCGGCGAGAGCGCCTGCATCCCCGCCAGCCGCTCACGCATGTACCAGCCGTCCGCGTTAGCCTGTTGCTCGGCCCGCACCTGCCGCAGCCAGCCGCGCTCGAATGCCTCGGCCTCCGCGTCGCCGAATGCGTCGCGCGCCAGCAGCCATACCGGAATCGCGTAGTCCTGGCAGTAACAATACCGAACCCGGCTGTCGCCGCCGACGCGCGCGAGACGGCCATCTTTAAACGTGCAGGCCTTCATCACCTTCCACTGCTCGAGCGCGTTGTGATACAGCGCCTCAGGCGGTTTGACGCCGCGCCGCTTGCACCAGAAGTGATAGATCCCCAGATTGGACAGCGTGATGTACATG
>JAGOBZ010000390.1 GCA_017999015.1 Kiritimatiellia bacterium | reverse complement strand
TACGGCCCAATGCCGCGATTTTCGCCGCGGTTTCATCCATCGGGATCACGTCGACCAGCGCGACGTCCGCGCCGGCCTCGGCCAGCGCGACGGCATAGGCTTGGCCGATACCCCGGCCGCTGCCGGTCACCACGGCGACTTTTCCATCCAGCTTGAAGAGATCGAGAATCATATGGGCCCCTTGGGGAGTTAGGAGTTAGAATTTAGGAGTTAGGAATTAGGAGTTGGGATGTCATCACTTGACGGTGACGGTGAGCGGCGCGCGGAGGGACGCCGCGAAGGCGGACACGTGCGCGGTCCAAGAGTCGGCGCTCACGAAATCGCCGGCCCCGCTCCAGGCCGCGCCCGCGTACCAGACGAGGGGTTTGTCTGCGGCAGGCGCGCGCAACAGATAGAGGTTGTCGAGGGGATCGGTCGCCAGCGTGCCTTTGTCAGGTATCACGAGGGCGGTCTCGAGCGAACCGTGCTTGGGGTGCGCCGGCTCAAAGTTGGCCAGCCAGCCTTGATCCGGCTGTGCGGCGAGCGCGCCGTTGTGCTGGCGCCCGGCCGAGATGTCGAGCCCCGGGCCGGCCTGCAGCGCGGCGCTGCCGGTGACGGACAGCCGGCTTTCGATGCGCGTGAAGTGCGAGCCGGCATCGAGGCTCACGCGGCGCGTCTCCCGCACCGAAACGCCCTCGCCGCATGCCCACGGCGCGTAGGTGAGTTCAAACACAGTGCGCACGGGGCCGGTCGCGAGCGTCTTGTGCGTGACCCAGTTCCCGCTGGCATGCCAGGTGCCGCCGTTGAAGATGCCCAGCCCGCCGCAGCCGCGGCCGGGGCCGACCTTGTAATAGTCAAGCCCTTCACCGCGGTCGTCGTGATACTTGCCCGACGCATACCAATCATTGATCACGGGCCGGCGTGTTTTTTTGCACCAGACATCGATGCCGCTGGAGACCAGCCCCTCGCCGGCGGGCGCGGGTTCGGAGACCTTGGGGCCGTACAGGCGGAAGGCCATGCGGTCGTTCTCCCAGGCGGCGTCGTCCATGCGCTCGGGCACGTGACGGCTGAAGCAGGTGGCCTCTACGGGCGCCGCCGGCAACGTGTCGCTCTCCAGCACCCAGAACGTACGGCTTTGATGGGCCAGGGCATAGGTCTTGAAGAGCAACTGGTCCGGCGTGCCGTCGCCATCGCTGTCGAAGAGCTGGTGGGGCAGCACCGCGCTGTTGCGCACGTCGAAGACGCGCACCTTGGCGGCCTGCATGCCGAGCCGGGCCCAGTCGAGCGTGACCGTCTCCGCGCTGCGATAGAGCGCGAGCGGGTTAACGATCTCGACCGCTTTGCGGGCGGGATGCGCGTCGGCTACGATCAGCTTGCGCAGCTCCATGGCGGCGCACAGGTAGGCACCGACAGCATACACTTCGTGGTCGTCCGCCGTGTAGGAGGCCACCGGGCGGTCGCCGATCGGCTGCACCCAGCCGAGGCGGCCTTCGGAGTTGATGTTGCGGCAGATGGCTTTCCACGCCTTCTGGACGCAGGGCAGGTAGTCGGCGCGGCCAAGCACGCCGTTGTTGATGCCCCACAGCAGCCCGTACGTGAAAAACGACGTGCCGCTCATCTCCTGCATGTCGGGGTCATCCAGATCGCGCAGGCTGGGCCGCCACGCGCCGTCTGCATGCTGGGCCTTCTTGATGGACGCGGCCATTTCCTTGTAGAGCGCGAGATAGAAAGCACGCGACGGCCGGTCCGCGGGCAGATCGCGCAGGATGATCGGCAACGAGCCGAAAACCCAGCCGTTGCCGCGGCACCAGTAGACGTGGCGGCCGTTCTTGGTCTGCTTATCAAAATACCGGGAATCCCGGAAGAAGAAGTGGTCGTCCTTGCTGTAGAGGTAGTCGGTGGTGGCTTTGTACTCCCGGTCCATGAAGTCGAGATAACGGGCGTCGCCCGTCAGACCGTACATTTTGACGAGGACGGTCGGCGACATGAAAAGCGCGTCGCACCAGCTCCAGCGCTTCTGGTTGTCCTTCTTGGTGAAGTCGAGCGGGCCTTTGTGCGGGTTGGCGAGGATGTAGTCGTACGTCAGCTTAAGCCCTGCGGCATACGTCGGGTTGTTATCGAACGCCGCGACTTCCAGCCAGCTCTGCCCGATGCAGTGGTCGTCGGCGTGGTAGGTTCGCGTGAGCGGTTTCCAGGCACTTTTACGGCCGAGGTCGCGGATCTGGTCCAGATACGGCAGTGCCGGATCAGAGAGGCCGAGCGCGGCGATACCCGCGTAAAACGCGCCGTATGTCCAATCCAGTTGGCTGTGGCGTTTCGGGTGGGCGGTCATCCAGTCCGCCACGAGCCGCGCGTTGGCGTTCACGGTTTCCAGCGTCCAGGCGTCGGAAACCCCGCCTTGAGATTGCGCATGCAGCGAGAGGCCTGCGCAAAGAACAGTGAGGAATACCGCGAGTCGATTCAGATTCATGCTGGCTCCTTACGATGCGACGTGTTCAAATCAAGACAGATACAACGAACAATGGAATCCAGTGTACGCGGTTTTCCGGCAGATTCAAGCGCAAAGCTTTTTTTTGCATCGTTCATATGTGAACATCGAAAGATGCAGTGAACCCCTCGCCCATAACTTGAGCGTTGAGCGTTGAACGTTGAGCGTTGAAAGTTTCATTTGCGCGGAAGGATTATCTCCTTCCTCCTTTCTGCTTCTTCCTTTCTCCTGCCCCAGCCACCCACCGATTATGGTGGACGTTGAAAAAAAGGTTGCGTCTCCGGCGGCCTTCTGTGTTTAATGGTGACGCTGTTGTTCAAACAGGCGTGTTCATATTTGAACAATCCGTTTGCGTCGGTGGTAAGCATGTGTATCAGGTGGTCTTGATGAACGTCAGAAAGGGCATGCAGATGAAACGGTCACTCTTCTGTTTCGGAATGATGGTTGCGGCGTGCTGGTCGTCGGCGGCCGAACGGGTTTGGCAGGCAACGGGTGACGGCATCTGGTCCGATCCCGCGAACTGGGCGGACGGCGTCTTGCCCGGCGCGTCGGACACGGCGGTGTTTAACTCGGCACTCGCATCAGATGTGACGGTGACGATGGACGCGCCGGAGCAGGCGATCACGAAACTGCTTTTGCAGAATGCCACCGCGCCCTGGCGGCGGAGCTTTCAGGGCATTCTGGCCGCGAATGAGTTTGTGATGAGCGAGGGCTCTGCCGTCCTGCGCGGGGAGTGGCGCTCGCCGGACGCGGTGTACTGCCGTTTCGGCAATGTGGCAGGATCGCCGGTGCGCTTTGACATCGGCGACGGGGGCGCTCTGATCTTTACCAATGGATCCTCGCTCTACCTGGCAAACTCAAACGCCGCCGCTCAAGTCTTTGTGCGGCCCGGCGGCCAGATGCGTTTTTACAGTCCGACCGCCACGGCGCGCGGCCTGTATGTCGGACGCGAGAGCGGGACGGTTGGCGCCGTGGTGCAGAGCGGCGGCTATGTGGAAAAGAACACGTCGATGGTGATCGGATACGGCGGGCACGGTGTGTACGAAATGACCGGCGGCGAGTTTTATCATCCTTATGGGAACTCTCAGACGCGCTGGCGGATCGGCATGAACGGCCCCGGGTTCTTC
>JAGOBZ010000389.1 GCA_017999015.1 Kiritimatiellia bacterium | reverse complement strand
TGGGGTCATCCGCATGCGCCGCCAGCCAGACGGGAAAACGGCGCTCCAGCGCGTCGAACAGCGCCGGCGTGAAACCCCAGAGATTCATCGACACCCGCTTGGCACCGGTCAGCGCGACCGGCCGCGCCGGATCCTCGCGGTTCTCCGCGCCGCCCGGCGCGCGCACCAGCCGCGTCATCTCGGCCACCGAGACCAGCATGCCGTCCGGCCCCACGTCGCAGACGCCGCGCGCCACGCTGCCGTGCTCGGAAAGCGTCTGGTCCAGCCGGTACCCCACCATCGCGAAACGCGGTTTCGCGGCGCCGCCCGCCGCAGCCCCGCCCAGAAAAGCGGCCAGCCGCCGAAAGGCGTCGCGCCCGTAGAAATCGTCGGCGTTGATCGCGGCGAACGGCGTATCGACCACCTCCCGCGCCGCGCGGATCGCATGCGCCGTGCCCCACGGCTTAACGCGCCCCTCCGGCACGGCCAACCCGCCCGGCAGATCGTCGATTGACTGATAGGCATACGCGACCTCCGCCGCCCCCGCGTACCGCGCGCCGATCGTGGTGCGGAACACCTCGTCGAACTCGCGCCGGATCACGAACACGATGCGCCCGAAGCCCGCGCGCAACGCGTCGTAAACAGAATAGTCCATGATGGTTTCGCCCGACGGCCCCACCGGATCGACCTGTTTGAGCCCGCCGTAGCGGCTGCCCATGCCCGCCGCCAGAATCACCACCGTCGGTTTCATGCCCATGCCCTCTCTCCTATGCATCCCAGACCAAAAAGCGTCAGCCCCGGGTCGAGCGTGAACGCCATGCCGCTCTCTTTGAGCGCCCAGCCGGCATACCCGCCGGTCGCCACCAGCATGAACGCGCAGCCCTGCGACGCGCTCAGATACGCCACAATCTCGCGCACGATCCCGCGATAGCCGATCTGTGCGCCGATGCGCATCGCCTGCTGTGTGCTGCGTCCCAGTTTCGGGCACGGCCCCTCCAGCTCCACGCGCGGCAGCAGCGCCGTGCGCTCGTAGAGGTAGTCGGTCATCAGCGGCAACCCCGGCGTGATCACCCCGCCGACATAGCGCCGGTCGGCCGTCACGACATCGAAGGTGAGCGCGGTGCCGAAGTCCGCCACAATCAGCGGCGCGCCGTAGCGCCGCACCCCGCCGCACGCATCCGCCAGGCGGTCCGCTCCGATGCTCGCGGGATCGGGATAGTCGACCGTCACATCCATCGGCAGCCCGGCGTTCACCGTCAGCACGCGGCATCCCAGCTCGCGGCGCGCGAGCCGCGTCCACGCCGCGTTCACGCGCGGCACGACCGACCCCAGCACCACACCGTCCAAGGTCTTGCCGCGCGCGGCCTTGCGCAGCGCCTCGGCACAGCGCTCCGGCTCCTTCGCGACCCCGCCCTTCACATGGCTGACGCGCGACACCCGGCCGTTTTCATACAGCCCGACGCCCGTCGACGTATTGCCGACATCCACCACCACCATCCGCATCACAGACCGTCCCTTCTCACGACACCGCGCGCCACTCCAACGACAGATCCACCGAAGGCGCGGAGTGCGTCAGGCAGCCCAGCGAGATCGCGTCGACGCCGGTGGCGGCGACCTCGCGCGCCCGCGCCAGCGTGATGCCGCCCGAAGCCTCGGTCTTCGACACGCCGCGGCACAGCGCCACGCACGCGCGCATCATCTCGCACGACATGTTGTCGAGCATGATCCACTCCGGCCGTCCGCGCAGGGCGCTCTGGCACTCGGCCACGCTCTCGACCTCGATCTCGACCTCCAGCAGCGGAAAGGCCTCGCGCGCCGCCGCCACCGCCAGGTCCAGCCGGTCGGGGTCTCCGCCCTGCCAGAGGCGGCGGTGGTTGTCCTTGACCAGCACGCGGTCGTAGAGGCCGAAGCGGTGGTTCGTGCCGCCGCCGCACGTCACGGCGTACTTCTCGAAGAGCCGCAGATTGGGCGTGGTCTTGCGCGTGTCGAGGATCATCGTC
The DNA here is from genome assembly GCA_017999015.1 of Kiritimatiellia bacterium. GTDB lineage: Bacteria > Verrucomicrobiota > Kiritimatiellia > RFP12 > UBA1067 > DUPH01. Next base: position 1,627 of record JAGOBZ010000389.1, on the reverse strand, counting down.
CCGTGCGCCTGGACCGCCTCGACAAAACGCGCGGTCAACGTGGCGATGCCACACATCCGCTGCATGAAATTGAGAGCGGTGCGCTCGGCCGTCAGGATCGAAGCCGCCTTGCCCTCGATCGTCAGGATCGTGCCGCCGGGCTCGACCGGCTGGCCATCCGGCACGACGGACACCACGCGCAGCGCGGGATCGACACAGGCGAGCACCGCGCGCGCCACCGTGCCCCCCGCCACGCGACACGCCTCGCGCGCCAGGATCTCGCCGTTCGCGCGCGCCGCGGGATCCACCAGCGCCAGCGTTGTCGCATCGCCCTCGCCCACGTCCTCGGTCAACGCCGCCTTGACTGCGGCCATCGCCCGCGGATCATCCATCACATCGCGCATCGCCATCTCAAGCCTCCTCTCATCCGCCGCCCGCACAGGTACCCGCCCAGACCGCCGGCCAGATGGGCCGCATACGCCACCTGAGATTGCACCAGCACCGCTTCGGCCACGGTGACCGCACCCAGCAGCCACGCCAACGTGCGGGCCTTCATCCGCACCGGAAAAATCAACACCAGCAGAACCACTTCGCGCTCCGGAAAGAGCGCGGCATACGCCCCGATCAGGGCGAACACCCCGCCGGACGCGCCGATGCACAGCGCCGTGTCCAGCGAGCGGCCCGCCGCGTCCGCCGCGCCGGTCCAGGCCCGCAGGGCGGGCGGCATCCACTGCGTCAGCGCCGCCGGCGACGGCAGCAGGGGCAGCGCCGCCGTCATGGCCAGCCAGCCGAGCCCGCCCAGCACGCCGCCCCACAGAAAGACCCGCCAGAAACGGCGACCGCCAATCTCCGACTCCAGCCCGGAGCCGAACAGCAGCACCGTCAGCATGTTCAGTCCCAGGTGCACCCAGCCGGCATGCAGAAACATGTAGGTCACCGGCTGCCAGAAAAAGCCCCGGCTCAGCAGCGCGCCGTTCAGCCCGAAGCAGGAGACCAGCGCGTGCCCGTAGCTGTACCCGTAGACAAACTCGGCTCGCGCCGCCGTCTGCTGCACCAGAAAAACAAAAAGACACACTGCCGCGAGCGCCGTCGCGGCAGGTGCCTTCAAAAATAAACCCCGCAGACGCCACAGCCATCTGCGCAGCACCGTGATCAAATCAGCCTCCGTTTCCGGCTCAGGCGGATTTAATCAGATCCCAGTTCGCGTACATCAGGAATGTGATGATCGCCAGAAAGACGGTGGCGATGATCGCGCAGATGCCGCCGACCTTGTCGCCCGCGCCGGAGCCCTGCGCGGCCAGCTCGTCGGCCGGATTACGGAGACGCGCCGAAATGAACGCCCCGCCGGACGCAGCCTTGGTCTCTTCCTGAACCGAATCGACAGAAGATTTCTTCAATTTCATGGCTGAAAGTTTAGCAAAGCCGCGCCGCTTTGAGTAGCGGATTTTTTACTGCAGCGACAGCAGCGTGCCGAGATTGGGCAGCAGCAGCATGCCGGTGCCGGTGATGGCCGCAGGGTGCGTCGCCGCCGAAACGGTACCGCTCACGTAGTGGCCGCCGATGCGCAGGGCATGCAGCGGCTGCGTGCCCGCAAAATCCAGCGCCAGGCTCGCGCCCTCGGCCAGTTCGATCGTCAGCCCGTCAGGGA
>JAGOBZ010000388.1 GCA_017999015.1 Kiritimatiellia bacterium | reverse complement strand
GCGCCCCCTGGACCGGCACCCTGCCGCTCGCCCCCGGCGATGTGATCGCCGCCGCCGTCAGCGACGGTCCCGGAGAAACCGGCAGCAAGACCGCGGGACTCTTTTTCGCGCTGGCGCGGAACGGCGCGACCTGCTTCTCCGCCGAACAGTTCCGCGCGCGTCCCGGCCGAGTATCGGCCGAGTGGCTTGCCAGTCCAGCGTTGGACGGACTCGAGCCCCCAGATCCTTCCAATGTGCATGAGGTGCATCAGGGCACGCCGCCCGCCCCGCAACCCGGCGCGGCGCACGCCATCCGCGCCCTGATCGGCACGCCTGATTTCAGCGGGCCCGCTGGCGCGAAAGCCCTGCACCGCCGCATCGGCGGCACCGACGTTTACTTCATTATGGACTTGCGTGAATCCGCCGTCTGCACGTTCCGCGCACGCGGCACCCCGCAACGGTGGGATGCGTGGACCGGCGAACAGACCCCCGTCGCCGGTGCCGTCGCCCGCGCAGACGGCACGACAACCGTGCCGCTGGATGCGGACGGCTCGCCGCTGCTGTTAGCCTTCACAGACGAGCCCTCAGCCGCAGCCGCCCCTCCCGCGCCGCAGCTCGCCCGCGCGCTCGCGCTGGACGGCGACTGGGATTTCGCGCTCATCCCCACCTGCGACAACCGCTGGGGCGACTTCCGCCTGCCGGCTTTCAACGGGCTGATCGGCGCCGAAGCCCGCCATCTCGCCTGGGATGTTCCCGGCATGCCGCCGCGCATGACCTACTCGCACGGTCCGCAATTCCGCGCGTTCGGCCCGTTGCCTCCGGGTGCGGAAACCGACGCTTTGGTGCAAGCCCTGGCGTCCGCCACATCCCTCGCGCCCGGCACGTCTGTCAGCGTGAACGGCCGCGCCTACGCGTGGCAGCCGTTCTGCTTCTCGTGGCGCGAGGGCGTCGAGAACCATCCCGCCTATCAGAATTGGCATCACGGGCTCAACCGCAAAGTCGGCGACGAATTCTTCGTGCTCGGCACATATGACCGGGGGCTTTACGACGTCAAGATTCCGGCCGGCGCCGCGCCGGAAACGCGCGTGTACCAGACCACCGTTTTCGCTTCCGAGCCCTGCCGCGCGGTGATCACGGCCAGCGGCGTCGCGCCGGCCGCGGTCTGGCTCGCCGGCGTGCGCCACGCCCCCGGCGACACGGTGGCGTTGCGTGCCGGGCGCACGCCGCTGCTGGTGCGCTACGACGCGTTCGGACGCGCGGCGCTCGTCCTGCGCCGGGCGGACCTCGACACCGACCGCCCCAGCCACCCGCTGGCCATGCGCTGGTTTGATGATCCGGCGGTGCTGCCGTTCGACTGTTTCGACGGCGGTTTGGCGCAGGCGACGTACGCCTTCGAAGCGCCGCCCGCGCTGCTCGCCGCCGACGTCACGGTGCGCGGCGAGTTGCTCGCGGCAACCCTCGCCGGTCAAACCGCTGCCATCAAGCTGAGCCGCGTGCTCGACGGCGCACGCGTGTACCGCGTGACGCCCTCCGGGCAGACGGTGCCGGCTCACCCTCCCTTCTCCGGGCCAACCACTGTCCGCCTGACCGTCAAGCACGCGCCCGGCCACACGGGCGGCGCGGCCTTCCCAGAGCCGGTGCGATTGACCTGCGGCACCGGAAAAATGGCGGCAGGCGACTGGGCGCGCGTCGACGCCTTGAGCTGCTATTCCGGCGGCGCGGTCTATGCGCGGCAGATAACGCTCACGCCGGACGAGGCGAACGGCCCCGTCATGCTCGACCTCGGCGGCGTCGGCGCCACCTGCGAGGTCGCGGTCAACGGCGAAGCCGTGCGCGTGCTGGTCTGTCCGCCGTGGCGGGTGGATCTCACCGGCTGTGTGAAGGCCGGTGGCAACCGCTTGGCGGTCACGGTCTACAACACGCTCAACAACCACTATCAAACCATCCCGACCCGCTACCGCAAACCGCCTGCGCAGGAACCGTCCGGCCTGCTCGGTCCCGTCAAGCTGCTGTTCCCCTAGGAAAACAGTTGCGCCGTGCTGAGCGCCGGTCTAAGCTATCCCCATGAAAGATCTTAGCGCCTCATATCTCACGCCGCGCCTGGGCACCATGGAACAGCTCGCCTCGATCCGCCGTCTGGTTTCGGACGACGGCCAAGGACGCGGCATGCGTGTTCTGGAGGTCAACAACGGCAGCGGGCTGGTCTTCACCGTCTATCCCGACCGCGGACTGGACATCGGCGCGGCGACGTTCTGCGGCGTGCCGCTGGCCTGGATGTCGCGCAACGGCGAGGTCGCCCCGGCTTTCTATGACCGCACCGGCCTCGAATGGCTCCGCACCTGGCCCGGCGGCCTGCTCACCGGATGCGGCCTCAGCAACGTGGGCGGCCCGAACGCCTCCGGCGGCGAAGAGCACGGCCTGCACGGGCGTCTCAGCCATCTGCCTGCGGAAGCGGTCAACACCGATGCGTCATGGTCGGCAGACGGACGTTACACGCTCAGCGTCAGCGGCCGCGTGCGCCACAGCAAAGTCTTTTTCGAAAATCTGGTGCTGACGCGCCGCATCACCGCGACGCTCGGCGACAACGCGATCACGGTGTGCGACACCCTGGAAAACCGCGGCTACGCCGCCGTCCCGCTGATGTTGCTTTACCACCTGAATCTCGGCTGGCCGCTTGTCGATGACGGCGCGCGCCTCGAGATGCCCCGCCACACGGTCACGCCGCAAAACGACCACGCCGCAGCCGGCCTTGCCGAATGGGCCGCAATCACCGCCCCGATCCCCGGCTTCGCCGAGCAGGTCTACTACCACACGTTGCCCAAAAACCGACAGGGGCTCGCGACGGCGCGGCTGGTGAACGAAAAGCTGGGGTTGGCGTTTTGCGTGTCGTACCGTGTCGCGGAACTCCCCTATCTGATCCAATGGAAGATGATGGGACAAGGCGAATACGTGGTGGGGCTCGAACCGGCCAACTGTTTCCCGGAAGGCCAGGCGCAGAATGCGAAGCGCGGATCGCTCCGCATGATCGCTCCCGGCGAGCGGGTCGAAACCTACCTGCGGTTGTCGGTCGAGACGCGCGGCTAGTAACTTTGTACTGCCTGAAAATTTAGCCAGGATTACTGGATTTTCTTGATTTAACTGCTTAATTCTAATCCTGTTAATCCTGTAATCCTGGCTAGAATAAAACCGGCGTTTGGGAGTTTGCGGACTACTAGTACGCCTAGGGTTTCACCCTCATGTTTCTTCCCTGCACAACTGTAGAACTGCAGCGCCTGGGCTGGGATGTGCCGGACATTATCCTGGTTTCGGGCGATGCCTACATCGATTCACCCTTCTGCGGGATCGCTGTCATCGGCCGAACGCTTGCGGCTGAAGGGTTCCGTGTCGCGGTCATCCCACAGCCAGACACCGCAAACCTCGACGACATCCGCCGGCTCGGCCAGCCGCGTCTTTTCTGGGGCGTTTCCGGCGGTTGCGTCGACTCGATGGTCGCCAACTATACGGCAACTGGCAAGAAGCGGCAGCAGGACGACTTCACGCCCGGCGGCGTCAACGACGCGCGGCCCGACCGTGCGGTCATTGCGTATTGCAACCTGATCCGGCGCGCCTTCAAGCCCTGCCGCCCCATCGTCATCG
>JAGOBZ010000387.1 GCA_017999015.1 Kiritimatiellia bacterium | reverse complement strand
GGCAAGAAGCGGCAGCAGGACGACTTCACGCCCGGCGGCGTCAACGACGCGCGGCCCGACCGTGCGGTCATTGCGTATTGCAACCTGATCCGGCGCGCCTTCAAGCCCTGCCGCCCCATCGTCATCGGCGGCATCGAGGCCAGCCTGCGGCGCATCGCGCATTACGATTACTGGTCCGATTCCGTGCGCCGGCCCGTACTTTTCGATGCCAAGGCGGATGTCCTGGTGTACGGCATGGGCGAGCGCACCGTGACGGCGCTGGCGCGCGCGCTGCGCGACGGGCGCGAGTGGCGCGGCCTGCGCGGCATCTGCTACGCGCAGCCGGCAATCGCCGACACGCTGCCGCCCGATGCGCTGAGCCTGCCGGACTATACCGCAGTGGCCGCGGCTTCACCCGATGGCCGCGCGGCGTTCCTCGACATGTACCGCCTTTTTGCCGCCAACCAGGAGCCGCACACCGCGCGTCCCCTGCTGCAGCGGATCGACACACGCTGCCTGGTGCACACGCCGCCGGATACGCCGCTCACCTCCGCCGAACTGGACGCCGTCCACGCACGGCCCTTCATGCTTGATGCGCATCCCATTCATGCGCCCAAAGGCAAGGTCCGCGCACTGGAGACCATCCGCTTCTCACTGGCCACGCACCGCGGCTGTTACGGTGAGTGTAACTTCTGCTCGATCGCGGTCCATCAGGGCAGGCAGGTCGTCAGCCGTTCAGAACGCTCGCTCCTGGAAGAGGCGCGCCGCCTGACGCACCACCCCGCCTTCACCGGTATCATCCAGGACGTGGGCGGCCCTACCGCCAACATGTACGGCTTCGAGTGCGCGCGCAAGATGAGCCAAGGTGCCTGCGCATCAAAAAGATGCCTCTTCCCGGCCTGCTGCCCCGCGCTCAAGCCCGACCACAGCGCGCAAATCGACTTGCTCAAACGTCTGAGTCACCTGCCTGGCGTGCGCAAGGTGTTCGTGGCATCCGGCATCCGTCCCGACCTGATCGCGGCCGATACGCGCCACGGCGCGGCGTACATTGACGAACTGGTCGCGCACCATGTCTCCGGACAGCTCAAGCTCGCGCCCGAGCACGCCGATCCGGTCGTGCTGCGCGCGATGGGTAAACCCGGCCACGAGGCGTTGCTGGATTTCGTCAAGCATTTCCATGCGGCGAACACGCGCCACCGCCTCAAGCAGTTTCTGACCTACTATTTCATCGCGGCGCACCCCGGCTGCGGCGAAGCGGAGATGCGTGCGCTCAAACACTTCGTCACCCGGCACCTATGTCTCTCGCCCGAACAGGTTCAGATTTTCACGCCGACCCCGTCCACCTGGTCAACCGCGATGTACTACACCGGAATCGACCCCTTCACCGGCCAACCGATCCATGTCACGCGCGGGCTACGCGCGAAGCAGGCGCAAAAAGACATCCTCACGCCAAGGTCACGTTAGCTCCTTATTGCCATTGCCATCGACACGCGCTTATGCAACACTCTCCCCCACTCTGAGGTTAAGAGGCCTGATCGTCTCGGGCATGTGTTTTCAGAACCCTTCAGGAGACCTGACATGACATTCACCGTGAAAAGTTTATCAGCTATCATTCTTGCCGCCGTCTGCTGCGTATCGGCAGAAGACGGCTGGACCCCGTTGTTCAACGGCAAGGATCTGGAAGGTTGGGTCCCCAAGATCAAGGGCTTCCCCGCCGGCGAGAACTTCGGCAACACGTTCCGCGTCGAGGACGGCCTGATCAAAGTCCGTTACGACGGATATGGCGGCGCGTTCAAGAACCGCTTCGGCCACCTGTTCTACAAGACCCCGTTCACCAACTACGTCCTGCGCATCGAATACCGCTTCGTCGACGAGCAACTGCCCGACGGTCCCGGCTGGGCCAAGCGCAACAGCGGCGCGATGATCCATGGCCAATCGCCGGAGTCGATGCGCAAAGACCAGGACTTCCCGGTCTCCATCGAGGTCCAGTTTCTCGGCGGCCTCGGCTCCGGCAACCGCACAACCGCCAACCTGTGCACGCCGGGCACGCATGTCGAGCGGGGCGGCGCACTCTACACGCCCCACGGTCTCAACTCAACATCGAAAACCTATCACGGCGATCAGTGGGTCACCGTGGAGATCGAAGCGCGCGGCAGCCAGACCATCATCCACCGCATCGACGGCGCGACGGTCCTGCAATATGACAAGCCGCAGTACGACCCCAAAGACGGCGACGCCAAACGCCTGATCGACGCGAACGGCGGCAACGTGCTGATCGAGGGCGGCACGCTCTCGCTGCAGTCGGAGAGCCACCCGGTCGATTTCCGCAAAGTGGAAATCAAGCCGCTGAAGCCATAAGCCCGTCTTCCCTTTCGACAGCGTGTAACGCGGCGACCGCTCGCGGTGTATGCTACAGTGTCACACGGCCTATGCGCGCAGGGTTTGCGCGCGGCGCCGCTGTTGACCTCTGAAAGGAATGCTCATGAACATGAAGCCTGCCCTTGCGTTCGCGGGTGCGCTGTTGCTTGCCTCCACCTGCCGTCTCGGCGCCATCGAGGCGCGTGATTTCTCCGACCAGACCCGCTGGGTGCTGACGCTGGACCTGCGGGCGGCGCACGCCTCGCCGATGCTGGCCTTTGCGGCCGACCAGATCGACGCCGCCAAACGTCAGGAGGCCGAGCGCAAGCTTGCGGCCGTCGAAGCGATGTTCGGCGTGAACCTGAAGAAAGACATCGACCATATCGTGATCGCAGGCAACGGCGATGCGTCAAAAGGCGGCGTCGCCTATGTCTACGGACGGTTCGACGCGCAGCGCCTGACGACCATCCTCGCCGGGGCCGGCGACTATTCGACCTCCAACCATCACGGCACCGTGATCCAGCGGTGGCGCGACGATTCCGACAAGAAAAAGAAATGCATGGCGTTTGCCAAGCCGGGGCTCGCGCTCTTTGCCGATCAGGCCGACCCGCTGGCGCAGGCTCTCGACGTGTTGGCCGCGCGCCGTCCCGGCCTTCCCGCCGACACGCCCCTGCGCGCGGCGTTCACGCCTTCGGCCGGCGACGTGCTGACCCTTTACGCCACGGGCTTGTCCGAGATCGTGGGCGCGCAGCCCAATGCCCAGGCCTTGCGCCAGGCCACGGCGCTCAGCCTGCGGATCGGGACCCCGGACGCGGAGACCCTCAAGGCCGCGCTCGCGGTCACCGCAACGGACAATCAGACCGCGCAACAGGTGTATCAGGCGCTGATGGGCATCCGCGCCCTCGCCATGCTGCGCGCCGCAGAAGAACCTGAAACGGCTACGCTCGCCACACAGATCGGCATCACCTGCGACGGCAGCGCGGTGCAGGTGGCCTTCGGCGTCAGCAAGGCCCAGCTTCAGACCGCCCTGCAGAACCGCAAGGCGCGGCTCGCGGCGCAGCCCGCACCGGCCGCCAACGCGCCCTAACGGAATCCTTGACGTGGCGAGCCCTCCAGCAGACCCTGACGCCGCGCAGCGCGAAGCCATGCAGCGCGTGGCGCAGGGAGAGATACAGGCCTTTCGGATCGTGGCCGAAGCGCTGGAGCCGCGCTTGGAGCGTTTCTTCGCGCAGCTCGGCGTGCCGGCCTCAGACCGCGACGACCTGTTTCAGGAGACCTGCC
>JAGOBZ010000386.1 GCA_017999015.1 Kiritimatiellia bacterium | reverse complement strand
GCGGCCAGCTTGGCGAGCGTCTGCCGGGCGCCTTCCAGATCGCCGCCCGCGCGATGGGCGTGAGCACGTCCGAACTCGGCAAGATGCTCGAGGCCGGGCAGGTGATCGCCGAGGATTTCCTGCCGAAGTTCGCCAAGCAACTGGAAAAGGAACTCGGCCAGGCGTCAGCGGATGCGGCGGGAACGGCGGCGCGGGAGTTCACGCGGGTCAAGAACGAGTTTTCCGACCTGATGAAAGTAGTGGCCGACAGCGGCGCCGCGTCATCGATTGCGAAGTTCTTTTCCGGGATCTCGTCCGGTCTTGCCGGTGTGACCGAGCGAATCAAGCTCATGAAGGCCGAAACCGGCGGCGGCAGCTTGATGGGATGGCTGAAGATCCTGGACGACCAGGGGGGCGGCCCGGCGGCTGAGCGGCTGAAAAAGGCCGAGGCCGACCTGGCGAGCGGAAAGCTCGGCATGTACGGACGGTCCGAGGCTGTCGCTGCGCGGGATCAGGCGCGGGCCGAACTGCTGAAGCTTGGGCGGACGACTGGCACGCCCGGCGGCGCGATGGAAGGCGGCGTCGGCGACGATGCGCGCATCAAGGCAATGGCGGCCGAAGCTAAGGCGGTCGAGGCGCTTAGAAGCGAGTACGAAAAATTTGCGCGGGATCTGTCTGGGCAGCACAAGGATTACCAGAAGAATCTGACGATGCTGCAGGAGGCGCGCGTCAAGTTGAACCTGAGTGACGCCGAATACATCGCGCAGGTGAAAAAGCTGACCCTAGAGCAGGGTGGCGTCAAGGACTCGACGAACGCTCGCACCAAGGCCGAGACCGAAGCCGAAAAGCAGGCCAAGAAGCTCAACGAGGCGTACTTCGAAGCGATCGGCATTTCGAAGGACTACGTGACCAAGGTTCGCGAGTTCGAAACGCTTCTAAAAACCAAGAAGATCACCACCGAGCAATACGCCGCCGCGATCAAGAACCTGGCCGCCGATCAGCAGGTGAGCAAAGACGCGGTGAAGGCGCAGAAAGACGAGACCGACAAACTCAAACAGGCCGAGAAAGAGCGCATGGCCGTGCTGGCCGAGTTGTCGAAGATGCGCAACGCCGAGTCCGCGGCGCTCACCGCCCAGCAATCCGAAGCTGACAAGGCGCTGCAGACCTCGAAGGACGAGACCGCGCAAATCGGCCTGTCAAAAGAGGCGCTCGGCAATCTCACCGCGAAACGCTGGGACGACAAGGCCGCGCTCATCGAGCAGCGCATCGACCAGCTCGCGATGGTCGGCGGCCTGGGCGAAGAATATGACGCGCTGGTCAAGCTCACGCAGACCTACCGCGAGAACGCCAACGAGATCCGCAAGGGCGCGCGGCTCACTGCGATTCAAGACGAAGCGACCAAGGCCAAAGAGGCGTGGGACAAGCAGGCGACCGACATCGGCAACAGCCTGACGGACGCCCTGATGCGCGGCTTCGAGAGCGGCAAGGACTTCGGCAAGAACATGGCCGACACGCTGAAGAACCTGTTCAAGACGTTGATCCTCAAGCCGATCATTCAGCCGATCGCGCAGAACGCGGCCGGCTCGCTGATGTCGCTGCTGGGGCTGGGGACGGCTGGCACGGCAGGGGCAACGACCGGCGCAGCAGCGGGCGGCGGAAGCAGCACCGCAGGCGGGGCCAGCCTGCTGGGCAACGCTGGCAGCATCGCGGGCCTGTTCGGTGCGGGCGGCGCAGGCGGGGCGCTCATGGCCGGCGCAGGCTGGCTGACGGGCGCCACGACGCTGACAGGGTCGCTCACCGCGGCAGGCTCGCTGATCGGCACGGGCACACTCGGCGGCACGATGTCAGGCCTGGCGATGGGCGCCGGTGCGCTGGCGCCGTTCGTGCTCGGTGCGCTGGCGCTGAACTCGATCTTCGGCAAGAAGCGCGGCGGGCCGAAGCTGGGCGGGTCGTTCTCAACGACTGGCGAGCGGCTCTTCACGCCAGCAGGCGCCGACACCGAGGCGGGCCAACTGGGTCAGTCCGCGCTGGGGTCAATCTCGGAGCTGGCCGGAATGCTCGGCGGATCGTCCGCCGGCCTGTCGCTGGGCCTGGGGTTCGATTCAGACCCGCAAGGCACCGCCGGCAACCGGATTGCCTCATTCCTGCGCGACTCCACCGGGCGCAGCATCTACGACAACACGGCCGGGCGCGACATCGGGCGCGACGACGCTGCGCTGCAGGCCGGGCTCGGCGACGAGACCGCCAAGCTAATCCTGGCGGGGCTGAAGGCGTCGAACCTGCCTGCGTCGGTGCGCGACTTCATTGCTGGCGTAGATCTGGCGACGGTCACGTCCGCAAGCATGGATTCGATCATCCAACAGGCCAGGGATATTGTGGCCGCTGAGGCCGCGTGGCAGCCGCTCCTGACTGACGCACAGATCGCCGAGCGCAACGCGATGGGGCCTGGCCGCGGCTCTGTCACGGCGAACGCGCTGGACGGCTTCACGTCGCTCACTGGCTACGACCCGCGCACGCTTACCGGCGGCGATGGCCCGCCGACCTCGCTGGACGGATTCACCGCGCTGACCGGGTACGACCCGGCGCTGATCGGCTTGCCCGACGGGGTGGGGCCGGTAATGGCGCGGCTCGTCGACAAGCGCGAACCGCGAAAAGTTGGCGAGGACCGAGAGGTTTCCAGCCTTGTAGAGGCTAGCTCGTCGACGGCCACATCAACCGCAACGATCAGCCGATCACAGGAAACGCTTTTGGATGTCGCGCGGGAACAGCGAACCGCGCAGATCAGAACCACGGAAATTCTGCTTGCGCAGCTCGAACAGGGGAAGCAAGCATTTACGCGCCTGATCGAGGAAGCGCATAAGACCGCAATGTATACGGCACGATCGCTCGATCTTCAGTTAGAGGCATCCGGCGCTCCTCCATTTGTGCGGGTGATCTGATGCGGGTCGTTGTCGCCGCTGTCACCATGTGCACCAGCGCCCTCGGGGCGTTGCAGACGCTCTATTTTTGCAACGGCCAGGGCTGGATGACTGGCGCCGCTGACACTCCGGCGAATACGTTCATTTACCCCTCACTGGCCGAAGCGGGCTCCTACCGCCGGTCGATGTTCGCGGGGCGAGCGCTGTTCGGCGCGATGCAGGCAAGTTTTGGCAGCGTCACGCTCACGAATCTAGACGGTGCGCTCGATGCGTGGGTCGACTACGGATTCGACGGCCGGGAGATCTCGCTCTATGTCGGCGAAGAGGGCGCGGCGTTCCCGGCCGATTTCGCTCGCATCGTCACGACGGATCTGCTCAGCGCCGATGTGTCGCCGGAGCGCGTGGTGCTGACGCTGCGCGATCCGATGCACCTGTTATCGCGGCCAGTCGTGCGTGAGCGATTCACGGGCGCGGGCGGGCTTGAAGGGCCGGCTGGGCTCGATGGACAGCCGAAGCCGCGATGCGCAGGCGGTACATTTTTCACGCCAATGATCCTGGTCGACTCGGCCAGTTCGATTTATCTGGTCTGCACAGATGCGACGTTTTCGAGCGGCGCGACGGTCTACGACGGGGGCGTGGCGGTCACGCTCGGCTCGGCCTATTCCGACACCGCGACGCTGATCAGCACAGCGCCGACGGCGGGCCAGGCGCGGGTGTATTACGGCGGTCCGACCTATGT
>JAGOBZ010000385.1 GCA_017999015.1 Kiritimatiellia bacterium | reverse complement strand
GCAGTTCTGTTGGGGAGACGTCGGCACCAACGGTACTGCCACGTGCCCCCTGCCTCAGATGCCGTGCGCATCGCTTGCAAATCAACCGTTCATGCGGCACAATAGGAGGCATGAAACGGGTAGACAATGGACGGAGGCGTACCGCACCTCCGCAAGAGGGATTTCCCCGGCCGGTTGCCAGCGCCAGTGCCCGAAAATCTTGAAGGAGGTGATTCGTGATGCGCGATAAAAAGGTGATCGGGTTCGGGATGGCAGCGGTTGTGTTGGCCGTTGCTGTTATTGTGGCCATACGCGTGAACAAGGCGGGGCCGGAGGTCGCCGTTCCGGAACAGCCTGCCGCCAAACCGTTCAAGGCGGTTGCGCAGGTGCCCTCGGCAGGCCAGAAGTCTGCGCCGACGCGGGTGTTGCCGCATCAGCAACAGTCGGGAGACCGCACAGCGCGCCGGCGTGCTGGCCAGAACGCAACGGTGTCCGGAGCGGTCGCCCCGGCCTCTCAAACAGGCCAAGCGGAAGAGATGACGGAGGCTCGCCTCAAAGCCGTCGAGGCGTGGGAAGGGTTTGTCGACGTTGTGGCTGAGCGGACCGGCAACCCGACGGCCGATCAGGCCCTCGCGTTCAAGCGCGAGTTTGCCAAGCTTGACAAGGTGGACCAGATGGACGGCATTCAGACCGCTTTGAATTTGTTGCCGGAAGAACAGTTCCCGGTCCTGTATCCGATTCTCTTTGACAAAACCATCGATCCGGACATTCTCGATGAGATTTTTTCTGATGGGCTGAATCACGAAGAGGACATCAAGGTGCCGATGATGAAGGAGATCTATAAAGACAAAGAGCACCCGATGTATGTCGAGGCCGCGCGCATCTTAGACGCGACTGGCGAGCTGGACGAGGAGAGCGGGGCCGCGGAGGACGAGTGACGCGCCGTCCGTGCTTCCCTGCTTAGCCGGCGGCGCCCGCGCGTGCGCCGACCCATTCCAGTTCGCGCACTAGACTGTCGGTCACAGTAGGGGTGCGCAGGTCGGGCGGCAGGACGTCAAAGGTGTAGGTCTCGACCTCAAACGGGATGCGGCTGATCCGCGCGCGGTCAAAAAAAGCGGGCGAGAGATCGTTGTGCGTCGAAGCCAGCACACCGTCGCCTTCGTAAAACAGAGGCACGTGAAAATGCGTGCGCACTTCGCAGCCGGCCTGCCCGCGCACGGCGTCCAGCGTGGCCTCGGTCAGGTCGGGATACGACGAGACTTGTCCTCGCGGCAGGAGGAGCTTGGTCTGGTGAAGATAAACCGGGTCGATGAAAGCATGCAGGTGTCGCAAGGAGTCCTCCGAGACTGTGGCGCGCAGCGCGGCGCTGAGCTGGATGCGCGCGACGCGCAGGCAGGCGCTCTCGAAACGGATCAGCGCGGTCAGCGGATCTTCAAAGGCCACCGCGAAATGGCAGGTGTCCAGACAGAGGCCGATACGGCGGCGCAGCAGCGCCTCGGCCTCGCCGCGCGAGCGGCGGCCGTTGCCGCTGAGCCAGCGGATTCCCTGGTGCAGCAGTTCGTCTTCGAACCACCGGATGACGTCGTCCGTGGTTTCCAGCAGGCAGTCGGGTTCGGGTTCCAGCGCGAGAACGATGTCGCGGCCTTTGCGAACGGAAAGGTCGTCGAGGAACTCCGCCATGACGGCGAGCTGCCGCACGCACACCGTCATCCGCTGGTCTTCGATCTCTTCCCTCCTCCCTCTTCCTTCCTCCTTCCTCCCTTTTTCCTCCTCTCTCCTCCTCTTATAGCCGAGCGGCACCGTCGAGATATTGCCGGTCGCCCCATCGGGCAGGAGGGCGGCGAGAAGCTCGGCGAGACGGCCTGTGTAGGCGAGTCGCTCGGGGGTTGACCAGTCCGGCGAGTAAACGGCGGTCTTCACGGCGGTCCCGTGAAAGGTTCCGTAAGGGAAGCCATTGATACAGGAAACAGTAAGGTCATTCCTGGAGAGCAATTCCGCGAAGTCATTCAACACTTTGGGAGAAGCGTGCAACTCATGGGCCGCAACAGCGGAAAGTCGCAGCCCGAGCGGATACGCGCTGGCCGGGGAGACACGCGCCTTGACTGCTGCCGCATGCGTCGTGACGGCATCGCGAACTGCGGCGAGGCTCTCTCCGGGGTGAATGTTCAGGCAATAAGGAATCGCTTGCATGATGTGACAGTGTAGCATAACGGCCCGTTAAAGCGCTTGTCCCGATTGCGGGGGCTGATCTGCAGTGGCAAGCGTGCAGATGGACACAGATACAGATGGCGGTGTGAACGTCGCCCACAGAACTGCGGACAGTACTGTGTACCCCGTTCACGGGGGTGGGATTCAAGAATTTCCGCGTGTCATGCCGGCGAGTGTGGTATGGTACGCCATCTGACTATCCGCGCAGAGAGAGGTGCGACCATGCCTGATTATGTGATACCGAACTTATTGAATGCCGGACGCGTGCTCAAACTGCTGGCTTCGGAGCCGGAGCTGACTGCCCTGCAGATCAGCCGCGCGCTGGGGATTCCGCGCACCACCGTGATCCGCATCGTCAATTCGCTGGTCAGAGAAGGGCTGCTGGAAAGCGACGAGCGCCACCTCTATGCGTTGGGGCCGGCGCTGATTTACCTCGGCATGCGCGCCATGGCCGGCGTGGATCTCACCGGCCTCGCCAAGCCGCTGCTCAAACAGCTCGCCGATCGGACCGGCGAGACGGCGCATCTCGCCATGCTCTCGGATGAAAAATCGCTGCTGATGGAGGTGTGCCAGAGCCCGCTGCCGATCCGGGCCGGGGCGCCCGCCGGTACGCTCGCGGACCTGCACTGTTCGGCAACCGGCAAGGTTTTCCTGGCCTGGAATTTCCGCGACCGCCTGGACGACTATTTCCGCCGGACGATGCCGCGGCCGCGCACCGGCCGGACGATCGTGACCGCCGAGCGGATGGCGAAGGAGATCGCGCTGATCCTCAAGCGCGGCTACGCGGTGGATGAAGAGGAGTTTTTCGACGGCATCCGGTGCGCTGCGGTGCCGGTCTTCAACAGCCGGGGCCATGTCACAATCGCGCTGGGCATCACCGGCGTCACGCAGCGCTTGACGCGCGGCCGCGTCGCGGAGTGCGCGGCCCGGCTCAAGGCGGCGGCTGTGATCCTTTCGGAAGCGCTCGGACACAGGCCGTCGGCCTGATCACCGCGCCAGCCAGCCGCCGTCAACCGCCAGGGTATGGCCGTTCATGTAGTCCGAGGCCGGCGAGGCCAGAAAGACCACGGCGGACATCAGATCCTCAGGCGTGCCCCAGCGCCCGGCCGGAATACGGTTGAGGATCGCTTCGTTGCGCGCCGGATTCTCGCGGATCGGCCGCGTGTTTTCGGTCGCGATATACCCCGGCGCGATCGCGTTGGTGCAGATGCCGTGCGCGGCCAGCTCGTTGGCCATCAGCATGGTCAGGCTCTTGATGCCGCCCTTGGAGGCCGCGTAGCCGGGCACCAGGATGCCGCCCTGGAAGGAGAGCATCGAGGCGATGTTGATGATCTTGCCGCCGCGTCCCTGCGCGATCATCTGCCGCGCCGCCGCCTGGCTGAGAAAGAAGGGGGTGCTCAGGTTGACGCTGAGCACGTCGTTCCAGTTCTTGGCGCTGTGCTCGGTGAAGGG
>JAGOBZ010000384.1 GCA_017999015.1 Kiritimatiellia bacterium | reverse complement strand
GGCGCGACAAGGTCCGGGTGCGGCGGGTTGACGAAACAGATGTCTAGGATGTGGTGTCCCATCAGTAGCCCCGCGCGTTGTTGTCGCGATATCCGTGGTAGTTGTACAGTGGGAATTGCACCCGCTCTACTATACCACGGTTCGCGAGTTCCCGCAAAAAGAGAAAGTCCCCGTCCGGCTGGCGCGGCCACGCGATCCCGCGTGCACGGTCACGCTGTACCAGCATGGATCCGGTCCCGACTGCGCCCGGCTGCATTTCGCCTGGCACGATACGCATGCGCGCGGCGCAACCGTTCCGCGCCGTGAAGACCATCAGCATTTCGCAGAGCACTACGGAGACGCGCGCCCCCGCGGCAGCCATCATGGTCGCCACGCAAGCCGGGTGCAACGTGTCGTCGTCGTCGAGGAACTTGACCCACTCGGAACACTCGTCCTGAGCAAGCCACCAGTGCTTGACCCCGTCGCCGTGCCCGAACCGTTCCGGCGTCTCGCGGTACTCGACCGCGCCCCAGCGGCGCTGCACCCAGCGCGCCACGCTACGGGCGTCCGGCTGCGGGCCGTCGCCGACAATCACAACGCGGCCGTTGCGGTAGGTCTGCCGCACGGCTGACGCGATGGCAACCTCCAAGGAACTGCGGCCAATCGTGGGAACGAGGATGTCAACCCTGGCCATTGGCTCCCCCGTGTACATTTCGGGTCAACCTCCAGAACTCGGTGTTGTGAACGAACTCATACCCGGCAGCCTGCATGCCGGCAAGCAACTCGCGGAACGCGGGCAGGAGCCCGTTTTCGGCCAACTCGTGCGCGTGCCCGCTCAGGTGCACGTGGTCGCGCGGTGTCGCGGCGGCGAGCGTGACCAGTGCGGTGCCGCCGGGTGGCATCAGCCATTCGGTCACGGGCATGGCCATGGGGTTGGACTGGTCGGTTACGAGGTCAGGCTTGTTGCGCCGGATGGTCCTGGCGTGCGTGTGCCCGGCCGCGGCCACAGCGGCTTCGAGCTCCGGGAACCGCAAGCCGAACGGGTACGCGAACGGCGCAACCGGCTGGTTGAAAAACCGTGCGAGCCGGTCGCGGCTGTCTGCAATCTCGTGCTGGAAGTCCTCAAGCGGCAGCTCATTGAACTCGGGGTGGCTCCAGGAATGGTTGCCGATCTCGTGCCCGGCGTACCGGCCGGGTATGTCTGGCACCATCAGCCGCGTGTGGCAGCGGTCGAGAAACCCGGCGCACACGTAGAACGTGGCGCGAATGCCCAGAGCGTTCAGGATCGCAATGACCTTCCCGTCGTTCCCGCCGCCGTCATCGAAACTGAGCGTGGCCAGCTTCATTGTCATTGCAGGAGCCCCCAGAACCGTATTTTGCCTTGGTCGAAGTCGTTCAGCTCGCGCGCAATGACCCACTCGCACCGGGCGAGCAGCAACAGCATGGCCTCGCGCGTCCAGGCGTTGACGTGGTACTGGTTATGCCCGAGCTCCTCCTCCAGTGGCACGGCCAGGAACAGCGTGCCGCCGGGAGCGAGCCACTCACGGATACGGCGCAACACGCGTTCGGGCTCGGGCAGGTGTTCAAGGCAGTCGCACGCCGTGATGAGGTCGAACCGGCGCGGTGGCGCGTACTGCCAGAAGTCAGAACACGAGAACTTGACCCCGTGCGCGGTCAGCAGCTTTCCGGCGCCGGCGAACCGGTCGAACGCGTACACGGGCGAGTACCCGCGCCGTTGCAGGATAATGGCCCCCTGCCCTGACCCGCAACACACGTCCAGCGCGGCCCCGCGCCCGCCCGGCAGCGCGAGGTATCGGGCCATGGCGAGCTCGAACTGTGTCGGCACGCCGGCGCAATAGCCGTCGATGGCGGCTTCCACGTCGGGCCAGTGCGCACGCTCGCAGGTCAGCTTTGAGTAATGTTCAGCCACCGCAATGCCTCCTCGTCCGTGTGCCGTTTTCGCTTGGCGAACTCCTCGCGCCAACCCGCAATGTCCTGGTTGGCCACGATGCCGCGCAACCGCTCATCGTCCGGGCCGATCGCGCGTTGCGCCATCGGCAGGAACACGCGCCGCCAGGTGGATTCGGCGAACAGCATGCGCGTGCAACCGGCGAAGCTATACCAGTACCAGTGCCCGGTCATGGGGTACGGCCGCGCGCGCCGGAACTTGTGTTCTATGTAGACGTCGCCGCGGCAGAGACGGGGAATGTCGAGGAACCACGCCTTGAGGCAAAGTGCTTCCTCGCCGAAGCCGTACTCGCCGAACACGTCCATCCACGGCCCCAGGGTGCTCCAAAGGTTGGCCGGCATGCAGTAGCAGGCCCCCAGCACAGCCTGGCAGTCGTGCGCGCGGCGCTCGGAACGCGGCTCGCGGTAGTTCCAACGCAGGCGCAGGCCGAGCGGGTGTTTCGCGTCCGAGCCGTCCGTCTCCCAGTGGAACGTGGCGCCGATGCGGTCCGGGTCTTTCTGCGGTTCCGCGTGGCCCATCTGTTTCGTGACGGCGCACACAAGCGCGTTCTGTTCGAGCGCGAGCGTCGCCATTTTCTCGAGCCCGCCGGTAACCTTCATCCGGACGTGCGCGTCGAACCAGTACAGTACGTCCGGGTTGTAGCCCTGGAGCAGCTCCACGCCGCGGTTGCGCGCGTGCGCCTCGCCCCTTGGCGTCTCGTTGCGTTCTGCGAAGATGTCCGACGCGCCGAAAAACCGCTCACAGCTGTGATCTTCGCTGCCGTCGTCAATCACGGCAAACCGCAGGTCGGTTTCGGCTTCCTTGGTGTGCCGGAAGTTGCGCACGGTCAATAGCGGCTCGTCGCCCTCGTTCCGGCATGGCAGGATGACACCGAGCTTGTACTGCTTGTGCGGCTCGTTGTACGCCGGCGGGCGCGACCCGGCGGTCTCCGGCAGCGCGCGGCGCGAAACGGTGATCAGGTGGATGCATGTCTGTTCTGGCACCGCGCAGAGCGACCAGCCGTCCTCGCGCAGCGCGGCGCTCACGTCCTGGTCGGTGATCGGGTATTCGCGGATGCGGTACCACTCAATGCGCCGCCACGCGTCGCCCCGGTACGCGACGCAGTTGAGCGAGCACCACGGCCCCTGTCGCCGCAGATCCGAACAGTTGCCGGCGTAGGTGGAGTATGTCTTGTGGTTGCTCGGGTAGTTCGTCTTTCCGTCCGTGTCGGTGGTCGGGCACTCGATGGCGGCCACGTCGGGGAACCGCGCGAACAACGGCTCGAACCGCAGGCGCGCCCCGGGCTGGATCAGCGCGTCGTGCTCGATGGTCCAATACACGTCGGCGTCCGGACACGCGGCGGTGGCGCGTTCGAGCAGGTGCTTCATCCGCGGCGGGTCTTCGAGCTCCGGCCGGATGATCTGCCAGCCCAGCGCGTCGCAGACGGCCTCAACGGCCGGCGTGCCGCAGTCCAGGCACGCGAGCTTGACCGCGTCGGGGAACTCAGCCGCCGACGCGGTGAGCGACATGATGGCACCCTCTTCAAGGTGCGGCTTGGCGGCGTACACGCACGTGATGACGCAGTGTTTCAATTCATAGCCCCCTGCAGTTGGTGCACGGTTGGCGGTGCCGGCGCGGCGTGAACACACCGGGCGGCGGCGCGGGGTGCGGGCGCCCCGGCTCGGGCGGCAGCGGGTGGAACCGGCGCGGGTC
>JAGOBZ010000383.1 GCA_017999015.1 Kiritimatiellia bacterium | reverse complement strand
TCATGCCTCTGTACGAATTCTATTGTGCGCCTTGTCACAGGATCTTCACATTCCGCTCGGCGCGGGTTGACACCTCGACCGTGCCGCTCTGCCCGAAATGCGGGTATCGCCTTAAGCGCGAGGTCTCAGCGTTCGCCCACATCGTGCGCGGCGCATCGAAAGCCGCCGAGTCCGACGGCAATCCGGAGGCGGAGGAGCCGATGGCCGGACGGATGGAACAGGCGGCCGCGCGTCTGGGTGAGCGCCTGCAGGCCTTGGAGGACGACAACGCCGACCCGCGTGACGCGGTGCGCGTCATGCGCGAACTGGCTGATGCGGGAGGGCTACGCTTCAATACAGAAGTCCGCGAAGCCATGGCGCGGATCGAAGCCGGCGAAGATCCCGAACGGATCGACGAACAGTTCAGCGAGGTCTTCGACACGGACAACCCCTTTGAAGCCGGAGACGCGCAAGACGGGAGGACATCGGCCCGCAACTGGCTGCGCCGACTGCGCGGCCCGACGCGCGACCCGCAGTGGCACGACCTGACCCATTCCGTGGATTAGGGTTCGGCCAGTTCGAGCCGCAGCCGATAGAAGCGCGCGGGTTCCACGCCCGGGCCGCTGGCGGTGTCGAGCAGATAGAGCGACGTGCCGTCCCACTGCCAATTCAGCGGGGAGTCGCTGCCGGAGTCGAAGAGCACGCGCGCCCACGCGCCGGTCAGCGAGGCCGACGATTCGACGAGATACCGGAGGTCGCGTTTGCCGGGGTCGAAGCGGAACTGATAGAGCGGGCGCCCGCCCTGCAGGGAGAATCGCGGCAGGCCAGAGGCGGTAGGCTCGCCGACCGCGAGGTTGAAGGCGTAGAGCCAAAGGTTGGGCACCGCGCCGGGCACAGCGATTGCCGAAGGAGCCGTCAGCGCCTGGGCGTCGGGGCCGGTGGGCGCGGGGAAGGCACGCAGCAGCCATTCGCCGTAGGTCACCGGCAAGCCGTCGGCGCGCACCTCCATGACCAGCCCCTGGCGCGGGCCGTCGCCGAAGTCGGCCGCCTCGGGCATGGCGGTGACGGTCAGGCCCAGTGCGCCGCTGTACGGCGCGTAGAAGCGGCCCGCGAACTGGATGTCGCCGCCGTCGTCGGGCTGGAAGAAGCGCACCGTCGCGCCGGCCAGAAAACCGCCCAGCTCTTGGCCGCACTCGACGAAGAAGCCGCCGCGCAAGGTGTCGCCGGCCGCGAGCGACGGCACATCGAGGTAGATGTCGATGACCGGCGGCACGCCGCCCGGCCGGATCGAAAGCAGCCGCAGCACGGCGTTGCCGCTGGCTGTCATCTGATGATACACGGGCGCGGCGGCGCTGAATACGAACGCATAGTTCAAGCCGATTGCGGCGGGCGCGGTCAGGACCGTTTTGTCCAAAGCGACGGTGCCGGCCCCGCGCAACGGCCCCACTCGCCCGGTTCCCGTGAGGGTGGCGCCCGCGGCGACCTCCAGCGGCGAGATGAGGCGTCCGTGCACGGTCAGCGTCCCGTTGCTGACGCACGCGGGCTGATAGTAGTCGCGGTGGTTGGCGTAGAGGATCAGGTTGCCGCCGCCGGTCTTGACGAAGCTGTGCGGACCGAGCACGACACCGGTGAGGTGCAGCGTGTTGCGGGCATTCTCGACGTGCAGCGCCGACGGGCCGGCCATCACAAGGCGGTTGGTGATCAGCGCCGCGCTGTCGTTCGACTCCGGCTCAAACCGCAGGCCGCCTTCGATGCCGAGGCCCGGGACGGCGGGCAGGTCGCCGCCGCGCCCGCGGCTGTTGAGCATGAGGTCGCCGCCGAAGTTATAAACACGCGGTTCGCCGGCGGTGCTGGCCGAAGCGAGGCGGATCTGTCCGCCGGCGTTGACCGTCACCGCGCTCCGCTCGGGCGTGGCGTTTGCCGTGATTTGCAGCACGCCCTGATTGACCACGGTGGGGCCGGCGTAGGTTTTGCCGTCGCCGGTGAATGCGGCCCGTCCGACGCCCTCTTTCGTCAATCCGCCGGGGCCGCTCCACGCCTCTTTCAGGCGCAG
The DNA here is from genome assembly GCA_017999015.1 of Kiritimatiellia bacterium. Taxonomy (GTDB): domain Bacteria; phylum Verrucomicrobiota; class Kiritimatiellia; order RFP12; family UBA1067; genus DUPH01. Next base: position 1,614 of record JAGOBZ010000383.1, on the reverse strand, counting down.
CGCGCCGTAGAGGGCGTTGCCGGTCGGCGCGGCGACGGTGACCGTCAGGTTGGTGCCGAGCACTACGCCGGCGGTGATCTCCAGTTCGCCGTAGCCGTCGCCACTGCCGGAGACGGTGATGTGGGCGGCGGCGTTGGTGGTCATGAAGGTCAGCACATTGGTGGTACCGCTGTCGCTGATCTTGTTGCGGTATGGCGAGCTGCCCAGCTCGAGGGTCAGGCCGCCGACGGTGACCGGCGCCCGCAGGTTGGCTTCGCGGTTGGCGGTTACGGGAGGCGGGATCAGGGCTTCGGCTCCGACGCCGTCGGGATAAGGCTGCGGGAAGGTGCTCCAGTTATCGGCGACGGTCCAGTCGGCGTTGCCCGGCGGCACGAAAAACGGCACGCGCAGCGGCACGGTGAAGACCGCCTCCTGCAGCGGGCTCCACTCGCCGCCCGCGCTGAGCACGCGCGCTTTGAGCGTCGCGGTGGCCGGAAACTGCATGGGGCCGGCGTAGGGCGTGCCGGCCGGGGCGCCGCCCAGAGCGCGCGGGTCGGCGCCGTTGGAGGTCCAGTACACGGTGCCGCCGCCGTTGGGGTTTGAGATCGCGATCCAGGTGTTGGTCGCGACCTCGCCGCCGTGCTGGCTGAATTCCGGCGCGAGTGTGGCGGGCCAGAGCCCGTGCCGCACGAGCTGGGCGAAGAAGGTGTTGCGGCGCGTGTCGGGAACGATCCAGGCGTTGTAGAAGGTTTCGTTCATGGAGGCTTTGATGGCCTCGCGCATGATCGGGTTGATCAGGTCGCGCAGCGCCGTGTAGGTCGCCTGCATGCTCTCGCGTGTGAGGCAGCCGCCGTGGAAAAGGTGCTTTTGCACGCGATCAGCTAAGCGCAGGCGGAACTCGGGGGACGAGCGCAGCCGCGTGTAGAACGTGCGGATGTCTTTCGGCGCGTTGGCTGCGGTTGCGGCGGCATCGCCGATGTCGATGCGCACGGTTCCCGTATCACTGCCGACGCCATCGCCGTCGCGGTCGCCGATGAAGCTGTCGTAGGTGGCGGGGTTGCGGCTGTCGGCGCCGAAACATCCCTCGGCGTCCCACATGTAGAAGCGCCAGCGGCCTTGCGGGGCGCGCTCGCGCGCCGCCACCCAGTTGTTGTTGGGCCAGTCCCACATGGCCGCGTAGGCGTTGCACAGCACGTAGTCGGCGATGTTGTCGACATCCACGTACTCCTGGGCTGCGGCATAGGTGGCGGGCACCGTCAGGTCGTGGGTGCGCAGAAACGTGATGGTGTTGTTCCAGTGGATCGAGTCGCCGCTGGCGAAAGCGCCCACCTGCACCACGTCCCAGAGCGCGGCGCTGCCGTGCTGCTGCTGCATGAAGGCTTCGCGCAGATGTTCGCAGAGGTTGTAGTAGCCCTTCCACACGCTGTTGAGGTAGAGTGAGACGAAGGTGCCGCGCGACCCCTTCTGGCCGGTTCCGATGAAGATGCGGCGCATCAGCTCGTCCTTGATGAACGGGTTGGAGACGTCGTTTTTGCCGGCGCGCAGGCGCATGTCCTCGAACAGCGTCACGCGGCTCTCCGGGAAGAAGGCGTAGTTCTGGGGCGACTCACCCAGCTCTCCGCGGAAGTAGTAGTT
>JAGOBZ010000382.1 GCA_017999015.1 Kiritimatiellia bacterium | reverse complement strand
CCACATGCGCTGCGGCCTTGACTCCCACACCGCCACCTTGAATCGGCGTCATCGGGGCGCGCTGACGTTCTGCTCCGGGCAGCTCGCTGCCTTTTTGCGGATCGACACCGTATGTGCGCCATGTACGGTACCGCCATGCGTCCGGCTCGCAGTCATCACGCCAGCCGCCGCACAGCAGCGCCAATCGCACACCGTGGTTTTGGAACTGGAATCCGCCCTTCGTCATGCACGCGCCGACCTGGTTTTCGCTGCCCGCTTCCCACCACGCCTGCGTGGCGACGGCCTCATCGGTCGACAACACCGCAAAAAGCTCGGCCGCACACCCTGCGCCGTCCGGCCCGTTCACCTTGACTGTACAGGTGATCCGCTCGCCCGGACGTCCTGCAGGTGGCACGCCCTCCACCTCCAGAGTCAGATTCCGGTCACGGCGCACCACGTCCACCCGGCGCTCATACGTATAAGCGCGATTCTCTTTCACGCACAACATGCGAAAACAAAACCCGCCGCGAGCCGCAGCATCGGCTGGCAGTTCGAATCGCTGTTGCGTGACCTCGGGATTTGTGCGTATCCGCAGCAATTCAAGTCCGTCCGACTCTGCCAGTATCAACGCCGAGGCGCGCGCATAACCGCTGCCCCAGACCGCGCGAAAGACATCCCCTGCGGGGATACGCCACGCTTCGGCCTCGACATGCACGGGCACCGTAAAGGGCAGACGCCGCGCATCCGGATCGAGCACCCGCACGTTCCGCCGCGCGTCCACGCGCCGTCCGGCAGGATCGCGCGTTTCAAAGACCAATCGGTATGCACCCGCGCGCAACGGCACCGAGCCGGATGCGATCCCGTTGGTGCCGGTCCGCACGCGCTCTTCGACCAGAACCCGCGACTCCGGCCAGGCATCGGCGGAGTCCTCTCCATCGTTGGTCCGGCAGGCGCCTGAGGCCGAATCGCTCAACAGCGGCAGGAGCGGCCGTTTCACCCACTCAGGCGGCAAGAGCTGAAAAACCCGCAGATCGCCGGGCACAGCGACAGCCGTACCGTCCAGAGCCTGAACGCAGACCTCAAATCTGACCGGTTGCGAGGTGGTCTGCCAAGCGTCGGCCACAAGTTGCGCGTGCCACGCCGCCTCGCCCAACACCACCGGCAGATCCGCGCGTCCGCTCCGTCCGTCGGCGGTTGTCGCTTCAGCCGTCACCGTAAACACGCATGCTGCAGGATCGGCCCCGTCCATTTGCGGGGGCGTCTTGGCAAAAAAAGTCACAGCGAACGAGCCCTGCGCATCGCTCAGGGCGGAACCGGCGGTCAACGGCACCGCCGTGCGCGGATCATCCCCCATCCGATGCCGCACGACCCGCCACGACACGCGGGCGCCCGGCACAGCCGCGCCATCGCGTCCGGCGCGCCCGTTGACGGTCAGCACATCTCCGAGCCGCGCGCCGGCGGCGGGCATCGTCAACGCGACGTCCAGCGCCGAAGGATCTGCGGTCTCAACCCGAACCGAAATGGCCCCGATCCCCTCGGCGGCAAGCGTGAGGACACCGGGGGGCGTGTCGTCGGGAATGATCATTTCACCCGAACAGGACCCGAACGGTGTACACGTGATCTCCTGTCCGGCCAAACGACGGCCTGAAGCATCCGCCCCTGCGACGTTGACGCGCGAACCGGCCGCCACAAACACACTGCTCGACACCGGGTCATCTTTCCAGAAGAACCCGCGGTAACGCAAGACCTGCCCGGGGCGGTACACGTCCCGGTCTGTCACGAATGCGGCGCGCGCCTCGGGGGCTTCAAATCGTGCGCGCGCATTCCCTTTCCAAAGCGGCACCCACGTTTGCGCGGCGTCACCCTGCCGTTCGGCAAGAATCATGATCTCGCCCGCGTGGTCGCCGAGCACAGCGAATCCGCCGTCCTCGCCTGTCACCATCACCTGCTCACGCTTAAAACCGCCGTCGGCCTGCTTGCGCCACACCGTGACACGCGCCGTCGGGACCGGCTCACCCTCGCGCGCCGTCAACACATACCCGTGGACACGATCAGGCTTCTGATCAACCGCCAACGCCAGCCGCGAGACTCTGAACACCTCCCACAGGATCGGCGTGCCCCCGGTTTCAAAGGCCGCATCCGGCGAAACGAACAGCACATAGAGTCCGGACGGCAGATCCTGCGGCACCGGCACGCGATGGCTGCGAATCCGATAATCCTCTGCGGGCGGCAACGCCACAATCCACTGTTTCAGCGGTTTGCGCACCAGCCAGCGCGCTGCTGCCGCGTCCGCTGTCGGCTGCGTGTGACGCGCTAAAAACGCCTCCTCGAAAGACACGCGCACCGCACGGACGTGAAGCTGCGTCAGATTCTTGTAAGCGACCTCAAACTGCGGCCAAGGCGCACACCACACCCGTTCCGAACTGAGCGCGAGTGATGGCGTCTCGATCCGCGCGATCAGATTGCGGCAGTGCGCGGCGCCGATACTCGCCGGATAGGCGGCCGCACCTTTCTGCGCGACGACACGCGCCAGCGCGGCGTCCCCCGCGTCGAACGCGAGCTGCGCACGAACAGCGAGCGCGCGTGATGACAGGTCATGCGCCCGCCATTTGTGCGCGAACCGGTCCAGCGCCGCACCGTATCGTTCTTCCCGCTTTTCACCCGTGACCAGCGGATAACAGAACTGCAGCCGATTTAAATCCGCATCGGCATATGCGGCAGGATCGTCATCCCCCGCGTGGAAGGCAAGCAGCGCTTGCCAAAGACGCAACGCCCGCAACACACGGGATCGGCGCGCCGCCTCATCGGGGATCAAAAAGTTGAAACCGGTAACGTCCTGCAGGGCGGGGCCGTCGGGATCCAATGTCACGGTTTCCGTGTCATCGAGTCTTTGCTGCCAACACCAGGCATAGAATTCCAGCAGGTCATGCGCGATGGCGTCGAACAGCGTCGGCCGCAGCGCATCCGGCACGGTGCCCTCGTCAAACAATGCCCCATACATTCCGACAGGAATCCGTTTGAGCACGTCCTCAAAGGCCAGTGCGCGCTGGTAGCACTGTTCAATCTCGTTCAGGAAGCGTTCCGGCTGCTGCGGCACACCTTCGGCTGCCGGAGTATCAGGGCTTCCGCTAAGCTGGACGTCTCGTTCTTGGCCGCCAACAACATGGTCCGCACAGGCCCGGAAACGGCGGGCGGCCAAAACCTCCAGCACGGCGCGCATGGGAAGCGGCGCGCGAACCGCCTCGTTTTTGAGCTTGAGCGCGACGGAACCGGGCGGCGCCTTGTTTTCTAACGCCTCCAACTCGACACGCTGGGCAACCGCGCGCGCGGCGTGTCCCCATTCCTGTTCCTGCGCCGCCCCCCGCTCGATCATAGATAGCCGCGTCAACGCCGCCTTGAAGTCGCGCTGTCCCACAGCGGCCTGCACCTGCTGCCATTGGCTGGCGAAGTCGCCCCCGTCGGCCCCTAGCAGGCGCGCGACAGAACAGACCGACAAAACGACTACAATGACCTTGACAATAACTTGCGAGTTGAGCGTTGAGAGTTGAGCGTTGAAAGTTAGGCCATCATTTGTCCCCGGCTCCACCGGGCGGCGGGCTAAACGATTACTCATCTGCATACCTGAAGGGTACCAAGATGCTCTATCTGCGGCAATCCTTGAAAGGTAATCGGC
>JAGOBZ010000381.1 GCA_017999015.1 Kiritimatiellia bacterium | reverse complement strand
CCCGTGACGAGCGGCTGGTCACCGACCAGATCAAGGCCATGATCGAGGAACGCCTCGCCGGACACCATGCGGCCATCGTGTGGCCGTCCTCCTCGGCCGAAATTCCGGATGAGCAGCCGCGTTTCCAGATTGCCTATCTGCCCCTGTCGTTCGCATCCCTCTCCGCAAAAGAGCGCGATACGCACGCGCTGGAACTCGCGGAGAAATGCGGCTGTACGCCGCGCAAGTATCGGAACGCGCTTGCGCTCGCTCTCCCGTCCACCGAACAGGCCGAGACGCTGCGGCGCGACATCCGTTACCTGATCGCGGTCGAGCGCGTCGGGAAGGCCGCCAAGAAGCACAATCTGACCAAAGAGCAGGCCGACGAACTTCGCGAGCGGAAGTCGACCCACGAGAGCTCGGCCGAGTCCGCCTTCTTGCGGCTCTATTCCGAAATCTGGTTGCCCGTCAAAGGCGAGCAGACGCCGCTCGCCTTCGAAAAGATCGCCGCAGGCGGCCGTCAGCTCCAGACGACCGTCGATGCGCGCCACTACGCGATGATCTTCGAACGCAACATGGAGCTGCTGACGCAAGTCCAGCAACGGCTGTTCTCAAAGCTAAACCCAATCAAAATTGTGGACCTGTTCCGCTTAGGCGAAGGCCAGCCGGTCAAGATGGGGATACGTTGCGAAGACGTGCTGAGCGGATTCTTTTCCTTTATGGGGTTCACCCGTCTCACCGACCGGACGGTCATTCAGGCCGCCATCGCACGAGGCGTGAAGGAAAGCGTCTTTGGTTATTTCTCGGGCATGACGCCGACAACCGACACCGCGGGTGTTTTTCAAGTGCCGCGCGCAAAGGTGCAGTTCGATGCAAGCCTTGAGCCCGATGAGATTGATCTCGAATCCGGGTTCCTCATGTTGCCCAAGGCTATTCCGTCTGAGCTGCCATCCGAAATCCGCGAGCCCCAGCCGGAGCCAGGCGAACCGACACCGGAGCCCGGCCCGACTCCGAGTCCCAAGCCCACGCCTCCCGTGCCGGTACCGTCGTCTGAGCCCGACAAGCACGTTCAACTTGAGTTGACACTCAATCGCGACCAGCTCTACAACGCATGGGAAGCACTTGCCAACCTCGCCGACATGGCCGGCACCGTAACGGTCACAGTGAAAGCCGAGTCTCCGACCGGGTTCGACAAGCGCAAGCTGCAGAACGGAGTCTTTGAGCCTCTGCGGGAATCCGACCTGATTCACTGAGTAGGGGGGCACAGTAAAACTACGCACCTGCGTAGGCTGGATGATGCAACACGCATGAAACAGCATTTTGTTCCGCGAGTCTATTTGAGGCACTTCTGTAACGTGGACGGGGTGCTGCAGAAGTACGACAAGGAAACGGGTGTCTATCATTCCTGTGTGGACCCGGCAGCCGAATCGTTCTTGGTCGACCTCTACACAGTGAAGGATGCGGAGGGCCGCGAAGATTATCGGGTTGAGCAATTCTTTTGCGGATATGAGACCAAGTACGCCAAAATCATGCAAAAGATACTGGCAGACGGCGTTTCGAGGTTGAGCAACCAGAACATCAAGGACCTGTTGATGTTTTTGGCTCTTCTGAACGCCCGCAATCCTGAGAGAGTAGAATCGCTCAAATATGTTGGCTCCATACTCGGCAAGCACCCGTTTAATGCCGATTTCGAGAAGTTGACAGATCCCGACTACCTGCAGTCCTCAATAATGGAGTCGATGCGGTTATGGGCGGAAAAGATCAACGGCATGATGCGATCAACAGGCTGGGTAATATACGTCTCTGCCCCTGACAATAAGTTCATCACCATCGACAACCCGATGGCTGATCTCAGCCATGTGCCGCTCTCATCCCACCTGCTCTTTGCGTTTCAGAGCTTGCGTGCGAACGGCATGTATCACGTCCCGCCAGATTTCGTTGCGGAAATGAATCATAGGATTGCTTCGACAGCGACACGATTCATATTTGCGGCTGATATCGAGACATTGGATTCACCCTGCGCCTCTTTGTAGCAAAGCATGGTTCTGTCTTACAGTCAGCGTGTAACCTTAATCAAGTATCCGTTGCCGCCTTTCTCATAAGATATTTTCTTCTTGGAGATGATTTTCGGATAGCTGTCCTCGAAACCCAGAATGCCCCACTTGGCTTGGTTGCCGTGCCAGGTGATCGTCCGCCCGTCTTCGGAAACGCCGCCAAACGGGATCAGGTCGATTTTCTGTCCTGTTGCCTGATCAACCAGCTTCTCGGGGCACTCGGGGTCGGGCTGTTCGAAACCGGCGCTCTTCAACTTCTCCGCGAATGCGCGGAAATCGGGCCATCCCGGAAACGCCATGGAAATGTCGATGTCCTCGGTCGCGCGGCCGGTCTCGATCTCGTTCAGGTGCCAGAACCACACGTCGCGTGCGAACGCGCCGACCAGCATGGGCTGCGCCTCGGGGTCGCCGAGCGCCCGGCTGACCTTGCGCAGCACGTCCGCCTTGCGGTCCTCAATCGGTCTTGATGAGGGTATGGAGATAGCGGTCATAGATGATTTGGGCAACCTCGCGCGTCCGGTCGTCGTCGATGGACAACAGGTCGGCGTAAACCAGTAGGGGGTGGACGCAAGGACCGTCGGCTCGGTCCGGCGGCGTGCGCCAAAACGGCTTCAAGAACTCGACGGTCCCGCCGACATCCTTTTGAAGCGAATGGCGCAGCACAAAATCGTGCGACGGCCGCCCGCCGAACACCGTGAAGGTCTGCGGCTTGAGCGACTGCGTCAGCAGTGCGGCGGCCGTCTCTCCCGACCAGAGTCCGTCGGCCAGTTCGGCGTCCTGCCACCAGTCCGCTCGCGCGGGCCGGTAGCGCTCAACGACAAGGCCGGGCCGCATGCGCGCGATGTACGCCTGCACCCAGCGCTCTAGGAGTCGGAGGCGGTCGGCGAGCATCCGTTGCCCTGGCGAAACCCGGATGACAAAATTCTGCCGCATCAGGTCCGCCATGACCCATCCGACCGTGCTGTGCGCGATCCCGGTCGCGGCACTGATCTCCCGGTAGGTCTTGTCGACCAGGGCGGCCCCCGGCTTCCCCGCGTCCAAAGCGGAATCGGTCAACAGGTGGAAGAGCAGTTGGAGCCCGCCCGGATGGAAGGCCCGGTCCGTCGAAGCGCCGCCCGAACCCGTCGCCGCCCGGCTTGTCCGCCTGCCGGTCACCAAAATGTGGATCCCGTCGCCGGTCAGAAAAGCGTTCCCGTCAGTGTCCACGAACTGGACATCGGCGCTCCGCAGCAGATCCGCAGTCCGGTCGTTCACGTGGGATGCCGCCAAGAGCAATCCGTCCGCGCTGCCGCGCCGCAGCAGCGACAGCAGTTGCACCGTGTCCGGCCCGACCGTGGAGCGTACGACATAGGGCTTCCTGATCATGCGCTTCCCTGCCCGGATCTCCGCGACGCCATCGAACCCTTTGTCCTCGTCCCCTCGCGACGGGCTCGCGCACGAAAGCACGGCCAAGCCCTTGACGGAATCGGATGCCAGTCTGAAGATGTCGGAAGCTCTTTTTGGCACTTCACGAGAATCTGTGGGTGTACTCGGGCGGCATAGGCAGGTCGCCCAAGGCGTGAAACAAGGCGATTCTTCGGATTTCCGGGTTCCTGAACCCCCTCGCCAAATTGGATACGAGTCCCGC
>JAGOBZ010000380.1:1818-3666 GCA_017999015.1 Kiritimatiellia bacterium | reverse complement strand
AGTAAGGGCCGTATCCCGCCCGTTCGATCACGCCTCGCGCAACGGCATCGATGGCATGGCACGGCACGCCGGGACGGATCGCGCGCACCGCCGCGCGGTTGGCGGTCAGCACGATCCGGTAGATCTCGCGCCAGAGCGGCGTCGGAGGTCCGAACGACACGCAGCGCGTCATATCCGCGCAGGCGTGATCCAGCTTCAGCCCCAGGTCCACCAGCAACGGCTGGGCGCGGCGCAACACGGCATCGCCCGGCTGATGGTGGCATTCCGCTGCGCTGCGCCCCGCGCAGGCGATGGCGGAGAAGGCCTCGCCCTGACCCAGCCGCTCGGCTTCGCGGCGCACAACCGCACTGATCGCCCACTCGCTCATGCCGGGAGCGGTCTGCCGCAGCGTTTCGGCGAAAAGGCGGTCATTCGCCGAGATCGCGGCGCGCATACGGCGCTGCTCTTCCGGCGATTTGACGGCGCGCAGCTCCTGGATGAGCACGGTGGCATTGACCCACTCGACCTCCGGCAGGGCGGCCTGCAGCTTCAGGAAGCGCGAAGCGGGCATGCTCCCCTCATAGCCGACACGGCGCCAGCCGCGACCCAGGCCCGCCACCACCTCCGGCTCCAGCGCGGGGCGCCAAAGCAGGTGCGCGGGCAGCCACGGTGCCGCGCGGCGAGCCATGGTGAGGTAACGGAAATCGGTGTAGAACGCGGGCGGCGCGCCGCGCTCGCTCAGCAGCACGCCGTTAGAGGTCGCCAGTCCGGTGAAGTAAAAGCGGTTGATCTCGGTGGTCACCAGCAGGGCGTCGAGCCGCTGCTGCCGCTGCGCGGCCTGCAGCCGCCGCAGACGGCGCTGGATCTCGGTCGGGGCAAATGGTTTAGGTGCGGACATAAAGAGGATTTAGGAGTTAGGAATTAGGATTTAGGTCCTAAATCCTGCCTTTCGAATGCGATTCATCGCACCCGGAGTCAGATGCTGTAATCATCCGGGATGGGATAGCCGGGGCGGATCACCGGCTTCGGGGTCTGGTTGTAGACCTTTGAGCCGGGCGGGACCGAGTGGATCAGCCAGACGTTGCCGCCGATCACCGCATCGTGCCCGATGACGGTCTCGCCGCCGAGAATGGTGGCGCCGGCGTAGATGACCACATTGTCCTCGACATCGGGATGGCGCTTGGTGCCCTTGACGAGCATGCCGGTGGCTTCGTCCTTGGCGAAGCTGAGCGCACCGAGCGTGACGCCCTGATAGAGCTTGACGCGCCGGCCGATGCGGCAGGTCTCGCCGATCACGACGCCGGTGCCGTGATCGATGAAGAAGCCCGGGCCGATGGTGGCGCCGGGGTGGATGTCGATGCCGGTGCGCGAGTGCGCGTGCTCGCCCATCACGCGCGGGATCAGCGGCACGCCCTGCCGGTAGAGCGCGTGGGCGATACGCTGCACGGTGATCGCGTAAAGGCCGGGGTAGCTCATCACGATCTCCATGGTCGACATCGCGGCGGGATCACCTTCGTAGGCCGCCTGGATATCCTCCTCCAACATATCGCGGATGGCGGGCAGCCCGTCCAGAAGCGCCGTCACCGCTTGGCGCGCCTTGGCCTCGCAGTCGTGGCACTCCTCGCACTTGACCCGCTTGCAGGCGTATTCGAAGGCGCGGTGGGTCTGGTCGCACAGCCGCAGCGCGATGTCGCGCAAGGTGTCCTTGAGGTGGCCGTGACAGGTGTCATGCGCGACCGGCGCCTGCCCGTGGCAGCCGGGATAGAGCACGGCCAACAGGGCGTCCAGCACGGCGATCACCGCGCCGGTGCCCGGCAGGTTGACGTCGCGTTCGGTATTGGCGACCGGGCAATTCTTGCAGGGCGAGAG
>JAGOBZ010000380.1:0-1718 GCA_017999015.1 Kiritimatiellia bacterium | reverse complement strand
GGCGCGTCGTCGGCCGTCGGCAGAAACGCGCGCACCACGCGCTTCAACTCTTCGATGTGGGTCAGGAAGGCGTCGTGCCCCGCCGTGGCGTCGAGGTGGCAGTACGAGACCTGCTTTTTCTGGCGCACGAGCGCGGTCACGAGCTCCTCCGACTGCTCAGGCATGAAGAGCCAGTCGCCGCTCAGCGAGACGATCAGCACGCGCGCGGCGATCTTCTCAAAAGCGGCGTCGAGGCTGCCGTAGCTCTCCTCGATGTCGTACTCGTCCATGGCCAGGGTGATGTGCAAGTAAGAGTTGGCGTCGAAGCGCTGGATGAACTTTTCGCCCTGGTATTGCAGATAGCTCTCGACCTGGAAGAAGGTGCCGAAGTTGCGGTCGATAGCGTTGCGGAAATCCGGATCGGCGGTCAGCCACTCCGGACGCTTGTCGCGGCCGAATTTCGCCTCCATGAGCTGCTGCGAGAGGTAGGTGATGTGCGCCAGCTTACGTGCGCTGGAGAGCCCCTTGCTGGGCAGGCTCTCGCGGTCGTAGTAGTCGCCGGCATTCCAGTTGGGGTCCGCGACGATCGCGTGGCGGCCGACGATGTCGAAGGCGAGGGCCTGCGAGTTGAGGCTTGCGGCCGAGGCGACCACAATCCCTTTGCCGACCTCGCCGGGATAGCGGATCAGCCATTCGAGCACCTGCATGCCGCCGAAGCTGCCGCCCATCACCGCCGCGAGCCGCGTGATGCCGAGCTGACGCAGGCAGAGGCGGTGCACCTCGACGATGTCTCCGACCGTGATTTTGGGGAAGGAGGAGCCGTAGGGCTTCCCGGTCTCCGGATTGACCGACGCGGGTCCGGTGGTGCCTTTGCAGCCGCCGAGGATGTTGGCGCAGACGACCTGGTAGCGCCGGGTGTCGATGCCTTTGCCGGGCCCGATCATGCCCTCCCACCAACCCGAGGGCTCAGTCTCGCCCGGCCGCAGCCCGGCGACGTGGGCGTCACCGGTGAGCGCATGGCAGATGAATACGGCGTTATCGTTGTCGGCGGTGATCGCGCCGCAGCGCTCGACCGTGACCTCGATTTCAGGTAAAACACCGCCTTTCTCGAGCCGGAAGCCTCCCGGCGGGAGTTCCAGTTTGAGGGTTAGCGGCATGACCGTCCCTACCGTGGGTTCAGGGTGTGTGTCTTTGAGCATGCTCCTTTCGAAAAGGAAGGCTAAAATAGCATGCGTTACAGGCTTGTGCCAGCGCAAACATGCGACGGACCTATTTCACGGCACGGCTTTGCGTCGGCACGTGATTGTGTTAATGTACCATCATGCGGATTTACATTGATTTCGACGACGTGCTGTGCGAAACCGCGCGGCACCTGTCGGATTTGGCGCGCGCGCTGTTCGGTCGGCAGGTGCCGTATGAAACCATTTCCGGTTTCGATCTTCAGCAGGCGTTCTCGCTGTCGGAGGCGGAGATCGCGACGCTGATGGAGCATGCGCATCGCGATGATTTTCTAGTCGGCCTGACGCCTACGCCCGGCAGTCTGGAGGGCGTGCGCGCGCTGGAGTCGCGCGGTCACGAACTGGTGATCGTGACGGGGCGTCCGGCGGTCAGTCACCCGGGCTCATGCGGTTGGCTGCGCAAGCACGGACTGGCGCATCTGGGGCTGCTGCATGTCGATAAATACGGCCGCGCCGATACGCGTCGCACTGACGCCGACGTGCCGCAGACGCTGGACCGCT
>JAGOBZ010000379.1 GCA_017999015.1 Kiritimatiellia bacterium | reverse complement strand
CCGGTTTCTGCAGCGACTGCGATGCGCCGCAGCGCATCTGTCACATCACGACGATCATCGACAGCAAGCCGACACTTACCGATTTTCATGTGCTGGTCGTCAACGAAGACATGGGGCTGTGAGCGGTTCGGGTTTGGGCTTGCCGCCCCGCCCCGCAAGCCGTATAGTATAAGGCCATTCTTTCGCGGTATCGGCGCGTCTGTGTGTAGCAGGCGGGGCCGGCCGGGATAACCACAGGAGTCAGCCATGATCGTCACCACAAAAGAACTTTTCCAGCAGGCGTACGGCAAGTATGCGATCGGCGCGTACAACATCAACAACCTCGAGCAGACCATGGGCCTGTTCAAAGGCAACGTCGAGAGCAAAGCCCCCTTCATCGTGCAGCTTTCCAAGGGCGCGCGCTCGTATTCGCACAAGCTGATGCTCGAGATGATGATGACCACGGCCGACAAGATCTTCCCGGATGCCGTCTTCGCGGTGCATCTGGACCACGGTGACGAGGAGACCTGCATGGACTGCATCGCCTCCGGCGTCTACAGCTCCGTCATGATCGACGCCTCGCACTATTCGTTCGAGAAGAACATCGAGATTACCAAGCGCGTCGTGGACGCCGCCCACGCCAAGGGCATCGTGGTCGAGGCAGAACTGGGCCAGCTCAAAGGCGTGGAAGAGGATGTCTCGGCCGACGAGCATGTCTACACCCAGCCCGAGGAGGCCGAAACCTTCGTCAAGCAGACCGGCTGCGACTCGCTGGCCTGCGCGATCGGCACCTCGCACGGCGCGTTCAAGTTCAAGGGCGACCAGAAACTGCGCTTCGACATTCTTGAGAAGATCCAGAAATTGCTGCCCGGCTTCCCGCTGGTGATGCACGGCTCCTCCTCGGTGCCGCAGGACGAGGTCGCGCGCATCAACGCGGCCGGCGGCGCGATCAAGGGCGCGAGCGGCGTGGACGCCTCGCAGTTCCTCGGCGCGGCGAAGCTCGGCGTGACCAAGATCAACATCGACACCGACGGCCGCCTGGTCTGGTGCCGCGTGCACCGCGAGTTTTTCCGCGACCACCCCGAGAAGTTCGACCTGCGCGATCCCGGAAAGGTCTTCATCCCGGAGTATGCGAAGTTCATCGCAGCGAAGAACGTGCTGCTCGGCTCGGCCGGCCAGGTCGACGCCTGCCGCGCCGCTCTGAAGAAATAACCCCCTGCATGGCGCGTCCGGCAAGCCGGACGCGCCTGAACCTTTTTTAAGGAGATACACACATGGCTAAGAAAATCATGGTCGACGGCAACCAGGCCGCCGCTGAAGTCGCCTTCGCATGCAGCGAAGTCGCCGCTATCTATCCCATCACCCCCTCCTCGCCGATGGGCGAATGGTCCGACGAGTGGGCCGCGAAGGGTGCGAAGAACCTGTGGGGCTCCGTGCCGCACGTGATCGAGCTGCAGTCCGAAGCCGGCGCCGCGGGCGCGGTGCATGGCGCGCTCACCACCGGCGCGCTGACCACCACCTTCACGGCCTCTCAGGGCCTGCTGCTGATGATCCCGAACATGTACAAGATCGCGGGCGAGCTGACCCCCACGGTCTTCCATGTCACCGCGCGTGCCCTGGCCTGTCAGGGGCTCTCGATCTTCGGTGACCAGGGCGACGTCATGGCGTGCCGCCAGACCGGCTTCGCGATGCTGGCGTCGAACAGCGTCCAAGAGGTCATGGACATGGCCACCATCGCCCACGCGGCGACGCTCGAGTCGCGCGTGCCGTTCCTGCATTTCTTCGACGGCTTCCGCACCTCGCACGAGGTCCAGAAGATCGACCAGGTCGACCGCGAGACGATCCGTGCGATGATCGACGAGGATCTGGTCGCGGCGCACCGCGCCCGTGCGCTGAACCCCGAGAAGCCGCTCCTGCGCGGCACGGCCCAGAACCCGGACGTGAACTTTCAGGGCCGCGAGACGGTGAATCCGTTCTACACCGCCACCCCGGCGATCGTCCAGGCGTGCATGGACAAGTTCGCGAAGCTGACCGGCCGCCAGTATAAGCTGTTCGACTACGTCGGCGCGCCGGACGCCGAGCACGTGATCGTGATCATCGGCTCGGGCGCCGAGACGGTGCACGAGACGGTGGAAGAGCTGAACCAGAAGGGCGAGAAGCTGGGCGTCATCAAGGTGCGCCTCTACCGTCCGTTCGACACCAAGGCCTTCGCGCTGGCGATCCCCAAGACGGTCAAGACCCTGACGGTGCTGGACCGCACCAAGGAAGTCGGCGGCGTGGGCGAGCCCCTCTACACCGACGTGCGCACCGCGATCGGCGAGGTCATGCAGTACAAGCTGGCCGACATCAAGAGCTGGATCCCGACCTACGGCGGCCGCTACGGCCTGGGCTCGAAAGAGTTCACCCCCGCGATGGTCAAGGCGGTCTTCGACAACGCCAGGCAGGCGAAGCCGATGAGCAACTTCGCGGTCGGCATCAAGGACGACGTGACCGGCCTGAGCCTCGAGATTCCCGCCGGCTTCACGCTCGCCGACGAGGGGCGCAAGGAGTGCATGTTCTACGGGCTGGGCTCGGACGGCACGGTCGGCGCGAACAAGAACTCGATCAAGATCATCGGCGAAGACACCGACAACTTCGCGCAGGGCTACTTCGTGTACGACTCGAAGAAGGCCGGCGCGATCACGGTTTCGCATCTGCGCTTCGGCCCGCAGCTCATCCGCAGCACCTACCTCTGCACCAAGCCGGACTTCGTGGCCTGCCACAACTTCTCCTTCCTCGAGAAGTATGACATGCTTGCCAACATCAAGTCCGGCGGCACCTTCCTGCTGGCCTCGCCGTTTGAACCGGAAGAGGTGTGGGAGAAGATGCCGGACGAGGTTGAGCAGCAGATCATCGACAAAAAGCTGAAGTTCTACGTGGTCAACGCGCTCAAGCTCGACCACGAGCTGAACCTGGGCGGCCGCATCAACACCGTCATGCAGACCGCCTTCTTCAAGATCTCCGGCATCCTGCCCGAGGCCGAGGCGATCGAGGCCCTCAAGAAGGCCGCGAAAAAGACCTACGGCAAGAAGGGTGACGCCGTTGTCAAGATGAACTGGGACGCCATCGACGCGGCTTCAAACGCGGTCAAGCGGGTGGAGTATCCCGCGCAGCCGGCCGGCAAGGTGAAGAAGCCTGCCGTGGTCGCCGACGAGGCGCCGGAGTTCGTCAAAGTCGTGACCGCCGAGATCATGGCGCAGCGCGGCGATGACCTGCCTGTCTCGAAGATCCCGAACGACGGCACCTGGCCGACCGCCACCACGCAGTGGGAGAAGCGCAACATCGCGACCGAGATCCCGGTGTGGGATCCCGACACCTGCATCCAGTGCACGCAGTGTTCGCTGGTCTGCCCGCACGCCTCGATCCGCGGCAAGGTCTACGACCCGTCCTGCCTGAAGGGCGCCCCCGAGACCTTCAAGTCCGTGGATGCCAAGGGTGTGATCGGCAAGGCCTTCCCGGGCTTCAAGTACACGATCCAGATCGCGCCCGAAGACTGCACCGGCTGCGGCCTGTGCGTGCAGCGCTGCCCGGCCAAGAACAAGGCCGACCCCTCCAAGAAGGCGATCAACATGGCCCCGCAGTTCCCGCTGCGCGCGCCGGAAGCCGCCAACTGGAAGTTCTTCCTGGGCCTGCCCGAGGCGGACGCCG
>JAGOBZ010000378.1 GCA_017999015.1 Kiritimatiellia bacterium | reverse complement strand
GGCCTTTTCCCAGAAGCCGGCCACCATGCGCACCGACGACGAAGCCCACAGTTCCAGATTCGCCGTCGTTCGCTCCAGATTCCCGGGCTCGTGGGTTTGGGCCATGTGGGGGCCATTCTCTGGCAAGCCCTGCCGGCGACAAGCACCCTTTCGGGCGGTTTCTACGGCCGCGGTCGCCTCCGCAGGCAGGCGCAGCCGTGCAGACGGGAAGGTGGCTGGTTGAGGCCCTACGTCTGTGGTGGTAGAGGGAACTCCACCTCTTCGGTGAAAAACACCGCGGAGCGTGCGAGATCGACGAACCGGGCTTCATCTTCAACGAAGAGCTTGCGCAGATCGGCCATCGCGGGGTCTTTCACCACGGCGAGGAAATCGTCCACGGAGGCCCACCAGATTTCGCCGACACCGTCGTACGGCTCGGCCGAGCCGCGGGATGCGCGCATGGCATCGTTGATGGAGCCACCGACGGTGTGGCTCTGTACGTAGCGCAACGCGCGGTAGCGGTGCGCGTGTTTCTGGAACAGCGGGCCATGGTGGTCTCTCCAGTAGTCGTGAAACTGCTCCGATGAAATGTCGGGGCGGCGGCGGGCGCAAAAGACGAGTTTGATCATGGGGAATGGATTTTAGCTGCGGGCCGTCCAGATGAGCCATCCGGCGCCGCCGAGCACGAGCAGGCCACAGGTGCGGCGGAGCCACTTGGCACCGCCGGAGCTGCCGTTCCAGTCGAGCACTTGCTGGACCTTCTCCGCCGATACGCCTGCGGCAACGATGAGGACGCAGTGGCCGATGCCGTAAGCGAGCAACAGTAGCACCGCGAAACCGGGTTGCGTGCGCGCCACGCCGAAGATCACGCCGAGCACCGGTGCGAGGTAGGCAAACGTGCATGGCCCGAGCGCGACGCCAAAGACCAGCCCCAGGAGCAGTGCGGCGGCCTTGCCCTGGAAACGCGGTAGCGAGAGCCCTCGCTCCCACGGCAGTGGCAGGATGTTGAGCAGATGCAGCGCGACCAGTAGGAGCACGACTGCGACGGCATAGTTTCCCCATGGGCCCACGTCTCCGAGCATGCGACCCGCGGCGGCGGTGAGGCCGCCGACCGCCGCAATCGAGATCAGAATGCCGAGCGCGAAGAGCAACGCGTAGGCAAAGGCCTGACGAGGGGTTGTGTTCTTCCGCTCGGCGATGAAGCCGACGATGAGCGGGATGCTCGCGAGATGGCAGGGGCTGAGCACGAGGCTCGCCACGCCCCAGCCGGCGGCGGCGACCACTGCCAGCCACGGCGCGCCGGCCATGGCGTCGCTCAACCAGGTGAAGAGTGCATCCATCGGCTCAGTTGGCGGTCGGGGTTACGGATTCCTTCACCTCGACGCCGAGCTCCTTCCATTTTGCGAGGATGTCCTTCTTCGCCATGAAGCCTTCGTGGCGCGCGAGCTCCTTGCCGTCGGCGCTGAAGAAAATCTGGGTCGGGATCATGCGGATGCCGTACTTGCCGCCTTCATCCCGATTCTCCCACACGTCGATGAAGACGACCGTGAACTGGTCGGCGTAGTCGCGGGTGAGCTCAGCGAGGATCGGCTTCATCCGTTTGCACGGGATACATTTCCCGGCACCGAGATCGACGAGGCGCGGCAGGGACGGCGACGCATCGGCGGCGCCGAGCCGGGCGGCCGTGAGCGCGAAGAGGGAAACCAGAGCGACAAGGAGAGGACAAAGAGAGGTGAGTTTCACGATCAATACGTTGGGGTTCAGCCGAGCAGCTTCTTGACGTCTTCCACGCCGGGCACCTTGCCGGCGACCTTCACCACGCCGTCGACGACGAGAGCGGGGGTGAACATCACGCCGAACGAGGCGATGTCGTTGAGGTTGGTGACCTTCTCGAGGGTGTATTCGAGACCGAGCGCCTTGGCCGCCGCATCGGCGGTTTCGGCGAGGGTCGTGCACTTCTTGCAGCCGGTTCCGAGAATCTGGATCTTCTTCATATCTAGATGGATTGTGTCTATTTAGTGGTGACGGAAAACAGGACGTCGGTCTGGCGGTTCACATCAGATTCGAGGCCATCTTTGCGGCGACCATGAGCAGGACGATCCCCATGATCACCTTGACCTGCCGACTTTTGAGCCGCTCCGACATGAGGTTCGCGCCAAGCGCCGCGCCGCAGAGGGACCCGGCAGTTGTCCATCCCAGCAGAGACCAGTCGACGCCGGCCAAGGACAGGTGCGCGAGAAAACCGGTGAACGAGGCGAAAATCACCACGAACGCCGTCGTGGCGGAGGCCTTCTTCGGGTCCAGCCCGAACGCGACAAGCGCCGGCACGACAAAATTGCCCCCGCCCACGCCAAGCAGCCCGCCGAAAAACCCCGCGATACCGCCCACGCCGATGCCCGCTCCGACGAGAACGCCCGGATGCGAGGTCACCTCGCGCGGCTTCGGCGCGTAGAACAGCATCATCGCCGAGGCGAAGACGAGGAACCCGACGAACAGCCAAAGCAGGATGGTCTTGTCGAGGCCAAGGCTCACGTGCGCCCCCAACGGAGCAAGCGCGGCGGCGACGAGCAGGATCGGCACGCCGAGCCGCCAGACGACAAGGCGGCGGCGGACGAAGGTCACGGACGCCACGGACATGCTCAGGGCATTGAGCAGCAGCGCCGTAGTCATGGCCGTATGCAGCTCCACGCCCATGGCCATGAAGACCGGAATTAGGATGAAGGCCGCGCCCAGGCCGGCGATGGTCAAGACCGCCGTGAGGCCGAAGGTGATGAGCCCTGCGAGAAGTTCCATGGTCGGTGGCGCAGATCAGGCCGGCTGCCCCGAAGCGGCGCCCGCGTAACCCGAGCAGGGGATGCACACCGGCTTGCCGTCCTTCATGCGGATGTAGCGTTCGAAAACATACTCGCCGCACACGCTGCACAGAACCTTGTTGAACGAGCCCTTCACGGGCGTGTGACGGAAATCGGGCTTCGCCTCGATCTTGAACACCGCGTCGTCGGGCTGCGCGGCCGTCCAGTCGACGACCTCGTCGCACAAGGCCGGCGGGATCGCCGAAGGCTCGATGCCACGCTTGCGATGGGCGAAGAACTCGAACTTGCCCAGCGCATCGACGAACTCCGGCCGCAGCGAGAAACGGACAGCCCCCTTCTTCGGATGGAAAAAGACCGCCGCGAGTTTCCCGTAGAACGTCTTTGCGATCAGCACCTTCCCGTAGGTGGCACCGGTCGCCACCTGGATGCCATCGATCAGACAAGTCTGCGGATGCCCCTCCCCCAGCTCGGGAAAGACATAGAAGCCATGGTCCTTCTCGTGCTCGACCTCAAGCCGCTGCATGGCGAGTTTCCCCATACGGTAGCCGAGAGGCATGAACGGGCAGTAATGCCCGTGGAACTCGAACGCCCATTCGGGCGGGGTGAACGCTGCATTCGTGGTATTCATCGAATTAGTCTTCGAACGATGGATCGACAAGGCCGTGGGCCGCGAAGACCGCCGGGGCGGCGAGGACCAAGACAACGGCGTGTAGTCCGGGTGTTCTCATGATTTGACGGCAGCGGGATCCGGCCGTGGCGCGTCGGTCTGGCGCGGCGCGAGCCAGGTATAGAGCACCGGTACGAAAAACAGTGCGACGAAGACGTTGAGCAGCAGGCCTCCGATGGCGGCGGCGGCCATCGGGCGCAGCAGCTCG
>JAGOBZ010000377.1 GCA_017999015.1 Kiritimatiellia bacterium | reverse complement strand
TGCCTTCCCTGCCCGCCCTACGCTTGAAATCCCCGCCGTCCTGTGCCACAATGCCCTCACTTTCACACGAGGGAACGATTCACCCGCCAGCCAGCGGCCAGTGTTGCACTGGCCGCTGGCTGGCGGGGAGGTTAAAAACGCACGTTCTTGACATGTGCGCCGAGGGTCAGCCGCGCGGCCGCCGCATCGCGGACCGGCTGGCCGTATCGCACGTGTGAATCATGAGGGGCTCAGTATAGCGAGCGTGAAAACGGGCGTGCACCGATATTTTCACCCGGCACGGGTGGGCGAGGTGCAGACGGCGGACGAATCGGAGCGATTTCGGTTTTGGCGCCGGTAAGCGGAAAGCGTCGTGCCGAAGTGTTGCCGGAACATCTTGCCGAGGTGACTGGCATCGTTGAACCCGCAGGTGTCAG
Source organism: Kiritimatiellia bacterium (assembly GCA_017999015.1). Taxonomy (GTDB): domain Bacteria; phylum Verrucomicrobiota; class Kiritimatiellia; order RFP12; family UBA1067; genus DUPH01. The sequence continues at coordinate 3,262 of JAGOBZ010000377.1, read as the reverse complement.
CGATCCTCTCGATAGACAGCGGCGTTTCACACAGAAGCGTCTGGACCCGCTCCAGTCGGACACGCATGATTTCTGAGTAGACCGTACGCCCCGTCACCGCCTTGAAGCGCGTCTCCAACGAACGCCGGGAAATGTGCAAGTGCTTCACCACGTCCTCCACTTTCACCGCAATGTCCGCGTTGATCCTGATAAACTCCAAGGTGCGGACGACCAGTGCGTCGGTGAGCAGGACGGTTGCCGTTGAAGGGCGGGTGACAATATGTGAGAAGCCGTACGTGATCACGCTCTGCTTGAACGTGCCGCGCTGTCGACCGCGCATCATGCTGTCGAGCACGCGGGCGGCCTCGAACCCGGCTTGTTCCGTGGTCATCTGGATGCTCGACATCTGCGGGATGGTGGTTTCGCAGAGCAGTTCGTCGTTGTCCACGCTGAGCACGGCGACCTCCTGCGGCACCGCGATGCGGGCCTTTGCGCATGAGTCAAGCACCTGACGGCCTCGCACATCGTTCGCGGCAAAGATCGCGACGGGTTTCGTCAGTTTTTTCAACCAGTCGCACAGGTCGCGCTGCTCGATGCCGAAATCCTTGCGTGCTGCAGCGGATGACAGCGTATACACCTCGCAGGGACATCCGTCCTGACGCAGTCGTTCGCAGAAAGCGGCTTTGCGTTCCTCGGACCATCTCGCTCTGTTCACCTGTCCGACAAACGCGAAATGCTTGAACTTCAGCCCAAGAAAATAGTCTGCGGCCCGTTGGCCGATCAGACGGTTGTCGCACACGACACAACTCAGACGGGAGAGCGGATGTGCAGCGTTGATGAACTCGTCCGTCCGGTTGGTGCAGATGGTCGGGACACGAGAAGCCAACAGGCGTCGCGCGGGAACGAGCCCGTTCAGGCTCCCGATGACACCCGTACACCCCCACGTCTCGGGGTGAAGCATCTTCTGTTCACCCTCGCGGCCCTCGATGAGGTGAACGTTCCACGGTCCATGGAAGTGCACGTACTGCAAAATGCCGCGCAGCAACTCCCTGCACGTCTTGACCGAAGTCGGCAGCAACAAGGCAACCTGCGGTATCCGTGTCCGTATCACATGCATTGTATCTTTATACCATAACGTCGAGAGACCGTGTACTCAAACTTGCGCCTTATTACTAATTTTTTTGCGTAAATATACCTGTTCTCTGTGAAAGAAGACCCTGCATAATACGACCGGTGCCCGATTCGGGCGTGTCATCGAAAGAGGGGAATCAGTCATGGACGCTTCAATGGCGGGTGCCGCGTTAGCCGTTCTCGCGGGTGTTGCCATGGGGCTGTCGGCCGCGCCGATCAAATTCATGACGAAATTCCGGTATGAACATTGGGCGTTCATCAACTCCTTTTTGTCTTTAATCGTGTTGCCTTGGTGTCTGGCCGTGGCCCTGTGCCCCGACCTTTCGGCGGCCTTGCGGCACCTTCCGATCTCGACCTATCTGAAGGCCAATCTCTGGTCGCTCGCCTGGGGCGTGGCGAACGTCCTTTGCGGGCTTTGCTTTGTGCGGATCGGGGTGAGCCTGACGACGGGTCTTCTGACCGGGATCGGCCTGCCCGTGGGCATACTGCTGCCGATGGTCTTCAAAGGCTCCGGGCAATTTGCCACAGCGCCTTCGTTGTTCTCTTCCACCGGGCTTACGCTGCAGGCGTTGACGCTTGTGCTTGTGTTGTCCGTCGCACTGATGGCACGGGCAGGTTCCGAGCGGGAGCAGAAAAGGGTTGAGACGCGAGGGTCCTTCAAAGTCGGACTTCTGATGGCGATCGCGGCCGGGTTTCTTCAGGTGGGGCTTAGCTTTGCGTTCGTCTATTCGCAGGGTCCCTTGATGGCGGCCTTGACACAACGAGGCGCCAGCGAGTCTGGCGCCATTTGCGCAGTTTGGGCGGTGACGCTGCCGGGCGGCGCACTGATCAACGTGCTCTTCCCGCTATCCCTGATGCTGCATCGACGCAGTCTGGCAACACTGTCCACCCCGAAGGATTTCTGCCTGACGCTTCTGATGCCGCTGCTCTTTGTTTGCAGTCTTCTGGGCCTGGCCAACGGCATGCGTATGATGGGCGCGTTGGGGGCGTCGCTGGGCTTTGGCCTCCAGCAGGGATTACAGATCCTGACCGCCCAAGGGGTCGGAATTTTTACAGGAGAGTGGAAAGGCGTTCTCCGCCAAACACAGGCTCTGATGATCAGCGCCGTGGTGCTGATGCTGGCGGCCATTTCCGCCATGGCGTTCATGCAGGCGAAGTAGGACGCACGGCCATTTCGGAGAAAAGGCATGCCTTGAAAGCTGATGTGAACGGGCAGACGGCGGCGAGCATCTGGCGTTGCGGTTTTCTACCAAAAATATTGCGCAAATCTACCTTATCTTTTGAAGGACTGGACGGTATCGTGTGAATGGCTTGATGAGAACTCTTTTTGTTTTGATCTGAAGGGCAGGAACAGGCAGGTGGAGCATCCGTCGGCATGGCGGGGTCCGCTTGCCCAATAGTCGGAAGAGGAGAAACGAAATGAAGGCAACGGACAGATTGGCGCTGGGGTTGGGTCTTCGCCATATCCTCATGCGTGGGGTGACGGCCGCGTGTGCCGTCACCGGTGTGCTGGTGTTGGCACTGCCGGCCCGCGCCGGTTGGGTGGCGGCAACGGGCGGCACCGAAACGTACTACGAGCAAAACGGCGTCTATTACCACGCCCACATTTTCACCGATGCGGGAGCCGGCACCTTCACGGTGACGCAAGGCGGAGAGGTGGAATATCTCGTCGTGGGCGGCGGCGGCGGCGGGGGCGGCGGCGCGTATCATGAAAACAACGGCGGCGGCGGCGGCGCAGGCGGTTTTCAAACGGCGGTGACGTCGGTTGTGGCTTCCACGTACGCGATTGTCGTCGGGGCCGGCGGGGCCGGCGGCACGGAGACGGCGCCGGGCTCTAACGGGGGCCTGTCCGCCTTCGATTCGATCATCTCTTATGGCGGCGGTGCGGGCGGCGGCGGCAAGAGCGCCAACAGTTATCCCGCGCAGAATGGCGACAGCGGCGGCGGCGCGGCAATCGGCAACAATCGGACGGTCGGCAACGGGACTTCGCCGCGCGGCAACAACGGCGGGTTGGGGCGTGATCCGAGAACGTCACCGTGGGAAGCGGGCGGCGGCGGCGGCGCCAGTCAAGCCGGTGACACAGGCGGGCTGGGAGGGGGCGGCCATGGCGGTGTCGGTTCGATCAGCGGACTAACGGGGTTCCATGGCGGCG
>JAGOBZ010000024.1 GCA_017999015.1 Kiritimatiellia bacterium | reverse complement strand
TCGGTCACCGGGCAGCCCGCGCTGGCGCTGCCGGCGGCGGGCGCGTGCGGCGCGCTGCAACTGGTCGGGCCGCGGCTCGGCGACGCGCGGCTGCTCGCGCTGGGCGAAACGCTTGCGGCTCTGTGCCGGGAGGGGAAATAACCATGGACTTTGAAGCGGTCATCGGATTGGAAATCCACGTCGAACTCAACTGCGCCACGAAGCTGTTCTGCGACTGCCCGAACCGGCCCGGCGACGAGCCGAATGCCAACACCTGCCCGACCTGCCTCTGGCTGCCGGGCGCCGCGCCGTGCCTGAGCCAGGCGGCGCTGGAGAAGGCGGCGCTGCTCTGCCTGGGGCTCGGCGCGGAGCTGCAGCCGCTGAGCGCGTTCGATCAGAAGGTTTACTACTATCCCGACCTGCCGAAGGGCTACCAGCTCTCGCAGGCGCATCTGCCGCTGTCGCGCGGCGGCGGCATCACGGTCGCCAACGAGCGGGGCGAGGCGCGCGCGCTGCGCATCCACCACATCCACATGGAGGAGGACGTCGCCAAGCTGGTGCACGAGCTGGAAGGGCGCCAGCCGATCAGCCTGGTCGATTTCAACCGCGCCGGCGCACCGCTGGTGGAGATCGTCACGGAGCCGGATTTCCGCACGCCGCACGAGGCGATGGAGTTTCTCAAGGCGCTGCGCACGCAGGTGCGCTACGTGGGGGCTTCAGAGTGCAGCATGGAGAACGGCACCATGCGCGTCGACGCCAACATCTCGGTGCGGCCGCGTGGCAGCAGCCAGATGAACACCAAGGTCGAGGTCAAGAACATGAACTCGGTGCGCCACGTGGGCGACGCCATCGCCTTTGAAATCGCGCGGCAGAGCGCGGCGGTGCAGGCGGGCGAGGCGGTGGTGCTGCACACGCGGCTGTGGGATCCGGACAAGAAGGCGACGCTGCCGATGCGCGCCAAGTTCGAGGGGCCCTGCGTGCCGGACCCCTCGGTGCCGGCGATCGCGCTGACGCCCGCGTGGATCGAGGCGCTGCGGGCGCGTCTGCCGGAGATGCCGGCGGCCAAGGCCGAGCGGCTGGTCAAGGAGCAGGGCGTCAGCGCCGAAGACGCGGCTTTTCTGAGTGCGGATTCGGATGTGGCCGCCTATTTCGAGGCGTTGACCGCGCACGGCGTGACGGCCAAGATGGCCCTGCACTGGATCGCGACGCAGGTGCTGCCGGCGGTCAAGGAGCGCGGCCAAGAGCTCAGCGCCTCGTCCGTGACGCCGGCGCGCCTGGCCGGCCTGCTGACGTTGCTGGCGCGCGACGAGATCAACGCCAACGCGGCGCGCGAGGTGCTCGTGGCGCTGTTCGAGAGCGAGGCGTCGGCCGAGGCGATCGTCAGCGCGCGCGGGTTCCGGCAGATCTCCGACACCGGCGCGCTCGACGCGCTGATCGACCAGGTGCTGGCGGCGCAGCCGGCCGCGCTGGCGGATGTCCGCAACGGCGTCGGCAAAGCCACGGGCTTCCTGATCGGCCAGGTCATGCAGGCCTCGCAGGGCAAGGCCAATCCGAAGCGGATCAAAGAACTGCTCGCCGAAAAACTCCGGCAGGTCTGAAACGGCCAGACGCGCGATCCGTCTACTTCACCCGCCACAAGGTGCCCATCAGGCAGGTCTGCTCTCCTCTCTTCTCCGCCTGATAATAGACCGTCAGGATCGAGCCGTCTGGCAGTTCCACCGAAGCGGGGTAACCGAGGTCTCCGTCGAAATGCCCCGCCAGTTTGATCTCGTTCGCCACGTCCCACGTGCGCCCCTGATCGTCGCTCAAGCAGGCGTACTCGCCGAAGGCCGGCCCCAGTCTGCGCCCGTAGACGGTCAGTATTTTCCCTGAGCGCAGCTTGAGCAGATGCGGCGGATAGCCTTGGATCCGCGTCGGCGCCATGCGCGTCCATGTTTTGCCGCCGTCGCTGCTTTCAGCCTGCCGCAACAGGCACTGCGCCTCGTCTCGCGCCTTTTTCCCCGGCGCGGGTTTGGCGTGAAACCGGAACTGCGCCACCAGCCGCCCGTCGTCCGTCTCCACGAGATGCGGCTCATGGAACTGCCCGATCTCATCCGGCGGCGCGGGCTCGACCGAGGCGATGACCTGCCACGAGCGCCCGTTGTCGCGCGACTCCTCCACCGGCAGCTCATGTTTCACGCCCTTCCAAACCGCCGAGGTGCCGTCGCCCATCCAGCGCCGGCCGACCATCAGCAGCCGGCCGTCCTTCAGCAGAATCGGGCCGTGGTTGGCCGAGCCGTAGGTCTTGACCGGCTTCTCCCACGTCTTGCCGCCGTCCGCCGAGCGGACGGTGTAGTAGCCCAGCCATTCATCCTTGACCGATTTCGGCAGCTTCTCGTCGTGCAGCCACCAGTAGAACTGCGGCGAGCCGGGCTTGAGCTTGCTGCGGTCCCGGATGCTGCCCATATAAGCCACCGAGGTGAACCACGTGATCACGAGGTCACCGTTGGGCAACTCGAGTATCCCCGCGTCACGGTCATCCAGTTGCGTGTTGCAGACAGTTTGCGCCGCAGTCCAGGTCTGCCCCAGATCCGTGCTCTTGACCACCTGAACCTTGCCGAACGGACAGACGTGCGCGTCACGATCTCCGGAAAAGGCCACCAGCAGCTCGCCGTTCTTGCGCAGACACGCCGTGGGCCAGCCGATATAACGTCCCGGCTGCTTGCAGATCGCCTTCGTCCACGCGATCTCCGCCCGCTGCTGCCGCACCGGCGCACCATGGACACGTTCAACGCAAACCCACGGTTTGGCGGACGCGGCGCGCTCCCCTTGCACCATGACGTCTTTGATCTTCGCGACTGTCTGCCGCGCATAGAACCCGATCAGTCCCTTGTCCGCCGTGCAGGGTGCCTCCAAAACGACCGCACCGTTCCACACCGCACGCGCCACGCCTTCTCTCACCGTCAGCTTGGCGGTGTGCCACGTGTCAGGCGCCTGCGGTTTGACGGCACGCTTGATTTCCTGCCAGTCGTTTTTCGCATCCCGCCTGTAAAGAATAGCCGAGCGGGCGTCGAAATGCACCGCCGTATAGGTTTCGTCATCGGTCGCGCCGACGACGAAACCGACCGCCATCACGCCGTCGCTCCGTGCCACCTGATAGGTCGCAGAGAGTTCGACCGCTCCGAACGCCGGCGTCTTCAGGAAAACACCCCGGTGCCCGTCGCGTCCGTCCAGCCGCAACACACCCTCCGCGATGTCGACCCTGCCCTCAGCGGTTTGCCATTGCGCCGCAGCATCCGCCGCGCTGAGGCTGATTCTCAGATGCTCTTCACTCCCGTGTACGCACAGTGCCGCACCGAGCACCAGCAACACCATGCCTGCTCCCCATCGCCTCATCTCATTTCTCCTTTTTCCTGCGTTTAAATCGAAACGGCCCGTCCAATAACCGGCGCATCTCAGCCCGTACGCCGGGCGCGTAGTTGTTGTAGTCCACGCACTCCATGTTGACCCCGTCCGCGCCCTCTTCCCACGCGATCCTGAGCAGTTCCCCTGCCACCTTTTCGGCGCTGAGGCCGGTCGCCTTCTGATACGCCGGAAGGCCTTTGCCGGTAAAGCTGTAGGCCGACATCGGGCAGAGCACCTGGCACCTTCCGGCGCAGAAAGCGATCACCTCGCGGTAAATATCGCGCGTGCTTTCAAACGGCCGCGTCGCGTCCCACGCCACATCGTAGAGCACAACCGCGTCGATGGCCTTTTCGCGGACCAGCCGCTTCCAGTCGATGCCGCGCGCCAGCAGCATGTCATCCGGCTCGTCGTTCAGCCGCTTCACCCGCGAGACTCCCAGCATCAGGCGTACCGGCCGTCCGGAATCCTTTAAGCGCGTCCCGAGTGCGACGAAATAGGCGTGGGTCGTTTCGGCCACCAGCGCGCACCAGCGGGGATCGCGGGGATTCTCCGGCGGCTCGGAGCGGTAGCGCCGACGCCACCGCGCCACCTCGGGGTCGACATACTCGTACTTGGGCGACCAGCCGCCGGTCCTGAAGGTGTCGATGAAAAGATGTTCCATGCCCCGCTCCAACAGCTCGTCCGCCAGCCGCAGCTTATGCGCGACGACTTCGGGATAGGCCAGGCTGCACCGGCCGGACCACACCTGCCCCTGCGCGGTCACGCCCCAATACTGCGGGTGCTCGAAGTTCCACGCGCCGAAAGTCCAGCTCGCCCAGTGCGTCTCCTCGAACGGCCAGTGGATGCCCGCACCCAAGCCGCGCGCGCGGCAGACGCCGAGAATATGCCGCACGATATCCGGCTCCGTCTGATAATAACGCAGCCAGCCGAAAACCGGGCGGCTGGAGGGCACGCGCCGCTTGTCCAAAGGCGACTCGACCAGCGGATAGCGCTCTTCCGCGCTCTGATAGCGCATGGTCGCGCCGCCGCAGTTGCGCCACAGGATCGTCGTCGCCCCGGTTTCGAGCACATGGCTCAAGACCCCGAGATTCCCCTCCGGCGTTTCCGTGTCGAACAGGATCTTCCCCGACTTGTCCCGCGTGAAGGCAAAGTCATAACTGTCCACCAGCGCGGCAGACTCGAACCGTTCGGCGGCGCACAGGCTTCCCGAACATGCCGCAGCAGCACACCAGACCAGCACCCGCTTAAGCCCGCTTTTCATTGCGCCGCTCCCCCGAAGACCGCTTCGCGCGTGACCATGCGGGGAACGCCCGCAGGGTATCCTCGCCCGCACTCGAAAGCGAGAACGCGCCCGTTCAGCTCCATGCCGCCAGACCACTGCTTTCCTAGGCACACCTTCAATGCGGGGCCGTACTTCAAGCCGGCCTCTCCGCACCTTCCCTGAAAGACGCCGTCAAGATAGAGCCGGGCGCCACCGTCCGCATCGCGGATGCACAAGACCTCAAGCGGTTTACCCGTCGCCACGGGCTGGAGAGTCCCGACTTCACGAAATCCGCCCGACGCGCTTCGCGGGCTGAAGAACAGACGGCCGTTCTCGCGGATGAACACCTGCCAGCCCAGCTCGTGCTCGGCGTAGCTGCCCACAGCCGCGATCCGGATCCCTTTCTCGACCGCATCGACGGCCAGGGTCATTCTGACAAAGAAAGCCCCTGCCCCAAAATCCAGACCGCCCGGACGGTCAAACGCAAGGGCCGACTTTCCGGCCGCGACCCCTTTGACAAACCGCCCGTCGGCGCCGACCAGCACCGGCGCGGCCCCGCGGCGTTCGAGGCGCGCCTCCACGCGGTCCACAGAAGGCGCGGCCGGCATGCGGACGGTTACGGCCGGCACGTCCCCGCAGCGAACGGTCATGCGATAGAGCTTGTAGCATCCCGTCCGGTTGTTTTCAAACACCAGCTCCCGCCCGTCAGGCGACCAGGCCGGCGTCCGGGAATGGCCTTCGCCCGTCTGCAGCCGGACCATCGCGCCCGAACGCGGCTCAAGCAGAAAGATACCCCAGCCCGGGTCGCCTTTCCGGAATCCGGTCAGCGCGAGGCACCGCCCGTCCGGCGACCAGCGGGGCGCATAGGCGCTCATCTCGCCGGGCGTCAGGAACACGAAGTCCGAAGGGGTTTCAGCCCGCGCCCCGCAGATCCGCCAATTGCCAGCGGCCCCGTCCAGATACGCCCACACTAAAAACCGATTGTCTGGCGAACAGGACGGCTGAACCGCGCCTTGGGTCTCTCCGGACATCGGCAAGACGCATTCGGAAACCGCGCCGGACGTGAGCGGCAGCCTCCGGATCGTCACATGTTCCTTCCAAATGCCGGCCTCCGGCGAGGTCGCGGCCCCCTGCGTTGACGAGTAATAGACCGCGTGCCCGTCCGCCGTCACGCTAGGCGTAAAGTCGCGCCAATACCCCCGGGTCAAAACCTGGGTCGAGCCGTCCTTCCACAGCCGCAGTCCGTATCCGCAATCGGCCGTTGCCTGTTCGGCCTGCGCGGCTGTCCCCGCATGGTTCCCGAAAACGTAGACGACTCCGCCATCCGGCGTCCACGCAGGATAACAGGCGTGTCCGGGGCCTCCGACAAGGCTCGCGCGCTTCCCGTCCGCCAAGTTCAGCACCTCGATGTCGAGGTCGCCCGTGCGGTCGGTCTGAAACGCCATCCGCCCGCCGTCCGGCGACCACACCGCCTCGGTGTCGTTGCCGGGCCCAAACGTCAGTTGCCCCATCCGACCGTGCTGGCAACCGCAGACCGCCAACACGGCAGACACAAGTCCCGCGGCCAGCGGCAACGGGACTGCCGTCGTATCGCCCGATTCTGGCGGAGGCACCCCTACGCGCTCAACATTCATTTTTGCGGAACCCTTCGTTCAACAAAACCACTGGCCGTTTAAGATACAGCGCACCCGATGAGTACGGAAATAAAGCGCCTACCAATCTGCCGGGAAATCAATGAAATATCCGGTGATCCGCTTCGTCTTGGGACGGATCTCGTAATCAACCACCAGCCGCTGATTCGGCCCCGTAGGCGCGGAAACGGCGTAGCTGCCGTCGGGGATGGGCGATTGGTCTGCGTTGTAAAGGTAGCAGGGCAAGAGGCTGTCTACCTTCCATTTCAGACGGGCAGGATCGTCCGACTTGACAGCCGAGACGGAGATCATGCGGCGATCGGGATAGATCACAGTCGGCGTCCTGTTGACGCCTTGCAGGAAAATCTGGCCGGGGGCGAACAGGCCGGTGGTTAAGTTGGTGGCCTTGGGCATCGACCAGGTCAAACCGCCGTCGCGGCTCTCCGAGCAGCACAACGCCGCAGGCTTGCTGTGGTTCGCGTTCCGCATGATCGCCAGCAGATGGCCGGGGGCCGTTTCCACCAGATCCCACTCGTCGCCGGTGAACTCGGGCGATTCCGGGATGCGGACCGCAGTCCAGGTTTTGCCAAGGTCTTTCGAAACAGCGGCTACAGCGCCGTTTTTCGGCGCAATGTAAAAAGGCCAGACGATCGATCCATCCTTCAGCACGACCGCAGCCGACTTGGATTGACTGTTCGGCACCGGACCGACCTGCGGCTGTCCCCACGATTTACCGCCGTCAGCGGAACGGATTGACATCACCTGCGACACCATCCGTTTACTGCTGTCCCGCGCATAGGTGTTGTACGTCACCAGCAGTTCCCGGTTCGGCAATTCGACGATCGCCACGTTTCGATCATCGACGCCCGGCTCATCGACGATGACCGTCACAGGAGACCACGTTTTGCCCCGGTCGGAACTCTTCGTGAGCAGCGCTCTCCCTGCGGCGGAAAACCCATGTTCCGTCCCGTCGCGAAACACGCAGTACAGCGTGCCGTCAGCCCCGGCGGCGATCCAAGGCCAGCCGGGATACGTCCCCTCATAGATCACGACGTCAGGCTTCGACTTTACGGTCGTGCCGTTCGCAGCCCGACAAAAAGGCGCTGCACAGAAGAAGCCGATTGTCGCGACTAAAGCGCCAGTGGCAGCCCCTTTAACGATTTTCTTCGTATCAGATTTCATAACGGTTTCCCCTCCAACAACATTTTTCCATTTGAGCCGTTCGGGCGATAGCCGTGCTGCAGACACACGCGAAGCATGCGGCGAAGTGGCTGTACCATACCGCATCGCCTCGCGCCAGTCACGCACTCGTCGCGGGTCATTTCAGCATCAGCATCGTTCCCGCCGCGAATCCCTTGAGCAGCACGACGTTGCCCGCACCCGGCGGCGGCTCGGACAAATTGAAATCGAAAATCTTCGCCGAGTAGTCGCCCTCGCATACCCAGTCCGTCAAGAGCCGGTCAAGCCCTTCGATTGCACTGTACGTGATGAGCGGCGCGGCGAACCCCTGCCCCAGCCCGACAGGCTCTTTCAGCGTCACCGTACCGCTTCCCCCGACGGTCAGCGTTCCCGTCACGTCCAGCGCCCCGCAGAGTGGCCGCGCGTAACGTGCGATGAACTCGGCGCCGTCCGCCAGCACCAGTCCGCCCTTTACGGTCAGCGTTCCCGGCTGACCGTTCACGCCGGGCGTCATGCGCCCCGTCACCACAAGCGTGCCGTTGGAGACGCAGCCGTCGCCGCCGATCCCCGCGACCGTCACCGTCTGCCCGCCCAGGTCCAGCACGCTGCCGGCCTCGACGATCCACTCGGCAGCAGCGAAGCTCTCCGCCGCGAGCGTCACCGTGCTGTTGTTTCTCAAGACCACGCATCCGGCGAACATCTCCGCGTCGCTCAGGACAGTCACCGTCGACGCATCGACCACCACCTCGCCGTCACCCCGGATCGCCGTGACGGCGCCGGCGCCGCCGTCCACATTCGTCACCCGCAGCGGGACCGTCCCGTAGGCGACAACGACCGACTGCGTGTCCGTGCAAACCGCCCGCGGCGAGCGGCGTCCCAGCCACTTGTTCATCAGGTAGTCTTCCGTCGCCTCGCACTCGGCGTCGCTCAGCGCGTTCGTGTAGAGGATGACCTCGCCCACCTCCATGCCGCTCCAGTTGGCGGTGTAGGCGCGATCCCCGGCGATCATGTCCGCCGCGGCATCGCCTGCGGTCACGATCGAGGCGACCTGATAGTCCCACTTCGGCACAGTGGCTGCATTGCACCGTTCGCCGTCGATGAAGACCGTGCCGTCCCGGACTGCCGCCGAAGCCAACGTCGAGTCGAAGAGCGAAGAGTTGCCGTAGAGATTGCCCCAGCTTCCCCGTATGAAATCACTGACTTTCGTCGTGTCGCCCAACAGCCAGCCGCCGCCCTGAGTCGCTCCCTTGTCTTTAAACATCCAGAACACGGTCCGGATGTTCGTCAGGCGCGGCGACCACTTGAAGGCGCGCTGACGGCCGCGCCATTCGAAATCGATGACGGGCAGTCCATTCACCGCATTCGCTTTGTACAGAGGAATCCACGAAGCGGGTCCGAAGGCGCTCTCCGCCTTCACGCCTCCGACCTGATCCTCCCAGTATTGGGCGTACGTGCCATTGTAGAGCGTGATGCTGGCGGCCACCGACGCATCGAAGCGCATCGCCGCCCCAGCAGCCGGGGCCGCGGGCGCACCCTCTCCGGAATCGCGCGACACCTTCACGCCGACCGGTGCCGCAGGCAGCGTCACAACGAGCGTGTTGCGATTCACCACCTCCGTCACGATGACCGGCATGTCGCTCCCGACCGTCAACGCGCCGGCGCCCGTCGCCTTGGCGATCCGCACCACCGCATTCCCCTGCACCTCCATCTCGGCTGCGCCGCTCACGGCGACCTCCGGCAGAGCGCAGGCCCCCGCCGCGTCCGCGTACCCCGCCAGCCGCCGCCCGAACCACTTCCACGTCAGATACGCCTCCACATCGCGCCGCTCGTCCTCCGTCAGCGTGATGTCGTAAAGAAGCACCTCGGCCAACTGCATGCCGCCCGAATACAGATAGGTGGCCGACGTGTTGTCGAAACCGTTCCCGCCCAAGGCCGAGACGCGTCCGCCCCAGCCCTGCATCACGGCGGAAGTCAGCATCAGCCGATTGGTCGGGATGGGCGTCGCGGTCGCCTGGATCGGAAGGCCGTCCATGTACCAGGCGCCATACGTGGAGGACCTGACGGCACCGCTGAGCATGGCCGCGCCCCCGTTGCGATTGAAATCATTGGGCCGGAATTCGGCGTGGCCAGCATACCCTTGTTTCAGGTTGCCCAGCGGCATGGCCCCGTTGGTCTTGCACAGCCACACCACGAACGCGCTGCGCACCATCAGGTTGGTCAGGGTCATCAGGCAGCACCCCGCGTCGCGCGCCCCCAGGTCAACCGCCCAGCGGCCCTGCGCATCCTGCGTTCTCGTGGGCTTGACATTTCCGGGCGTCACAGCCTGAACGCTGCCGCCGCCGCGGTTGCGCCAGGCGTCGACCGCGGCAGCGCTGCCGAAGGTGAAGTCCTCCTCGCGGGCGGCGTCCAGCCACAGGATGTTACCTTTCAGCGCGGGTGCGGAGGGGGTCTTGCGCGCCTTGAGAACGACCTTGGCTCCGTCCTCCAGCGTCAGTTTGCTCAAGTCCGCATCCGCCTTCAGCGTCACCGTCGAGCCGGCCATGACCGCGAGGTTGCCGCCGTGCGTCACGTACCGCGCCTCGACCGGCAGCACGCCTGCCTGGCCGAGCCGCGCGTTCGCGCCCGGGGCGGTAGCCAGAAAATCGATCTTGCCCGCGCCATATCCAAACGTGTCACGGCCTAACCATTTCTTGTACAGATAGGCCTGCGTGTCCTTGACTTGCTGCGCCGTCAGCGCGTTCGTGTAGACGATCACCTCGCAGAGCCGTTGCCCGCCCTGGTACATGTCGGCCTGGCCGTCCACGCGCCCGAAGGCCGAGGCCTTGAAACCCCGGACGCCGCCTATTGTGGCGGCAACCATGTCGTAGTCTCCAGAGAGTCCGGCTCCGGACATTGTGACCAATTGCCCGTTGACCCATAAATTCTCCCCTGTCGCCTCGTTGATGCCGATCAGCCCGTTCTCGCGACCGACGTATGCGTTCCCCCCCCGCAACGCATCGAAGCCGCGCTTGAAATTGACCGTGCCCCCCGGTTTACAGCCCAGCAGGCTGCCTCCGCCAGCTTGACTGCCGATGACCCAGAAAACGGTCTGGATGCCCGCAAGCTCGGCGCTCCACTGCAGGCAGCGGGTCGAGCCCTGCGCGCCGAAGTCCACCGCCGGCAGCCCGTTCAGCGCGTTCGTCAGGTAGACCGGCGCGTCCAGCCAGGCTGCTGCGTACGGATACCCGCCGCCGCGCGTGTCGTCCCAACGGGTGATGTTTCCTCCGCCGTCTTTGGTCAGCGAGGCCTCGTCGCTCGCGTCCACCCAGAAGGCCGCCTGGGGCGCGGGCTCCGGCGGGATTTGCGCCTGGTCGCCCAGCACCAACGCGGCCGTGTTATCCAGCGTCACCGTCTGCGTGAAGGCCTCCGCGCGGTCCACCCGCAACCGACCGTCCCACCCCCCGGAGGCCGCGTCAACGGACGCCAGGACCGGCCGGGTCCCCGAGAGTTCGCCGACGTGCAGCGTCACGCTGTTCGATCCATAGCCGGAGGCGATCAGCGGATGGAAACGCACGCCGCAGGTACCGGTACCCTGCGAGATCAGCCGGTCCACCTGCTGCACCGCGTCCCAGCGCGGAGCGGCCGCGAAGGCGAGCGTCTGGGTGACTGTCCCCGAAAAATCGTCCGCCAGCGGCTGGCTCAGGCAAACGGTCGAGCGGGTCTGCAGAAACGTCACATACGTGCCCTCGCGGATATGGTCGCCCGTGACGACCTGCCCGGGCGAAAGGAACGTCTCCACGTCCGTGCCCTCGTCCAGCAGCGTCACCTGCGCTTCGCCCGCCCGCAGCTCCCAGGACTTGCCGGTTGACGCCGCGCGCGGGTAGCGCCCGTAAAGCTTCAGAGTGGCTCTGTCGACCCGGACTTCTTCCGTCGCCAGTAGATCGCCCGTCACCCGGTTCGTGGAATCCGCATAAGACTGGTAGCCCAGCCCTTTATAAGACGACCCCGACATGAGGTACAACGGCCCCGTAAACGCCTGGTTCTTGCGGAAGAGAAAGAGTCCCAGCCCCGTCTGGAATTTGACCGCGCCGCTGCCCTGAAGGGTGGCTTTGCACACGACTGGACGGCCGCTGTACACCACAAAATCGTTTGCTCCGATATCGATGCCGTAATAGCCCAGACCGCCCGGAATCCGTTCGGCCGCAACGGTGAAGACCGAGTTGTCCGCAACCCAGTGATGGAACCCGTTCAGCAGCAGATTCGCGTCGACCGACACCACCGGACTGTTCACGCTGCTGTCCGGCGCGTTGGTGAAATAGGCGGTCGCGCCAGCTCCGCCGGCCACAAGGCCGTCCAGCCAGTTCGCCGTGTCCGACCACCGGCCGCCCGCCTGCACGTTCCACGAGCCGCTGCCGCCCTGCGCAAAACACGCCACGCACGCCGCAGCCGCCACAACCGGCAACCTTTTCATATTCGCATTCATCCGGCCCTCCTCCTCGCATGAAACCTGCCCAATCAATACGGGATCACAATACCCTTTTTCCAGAACATTACGTGCAAAATAGCAACATCCTCATTTTTTGCACATGCCGCTTGCAGCGGCCGTTTGCCCGCGGTACCATACGCCCATGACTGACCTGAACATCGGCGTGAACCTGTCCCCGTCTGATGCCGACCAGCGCCGCATGCTGATGCTGGAGAAGGAAGGCGTACCCGGCATCGTCTTGCTTGGCCATTCTCAATTTCGGCATCACAGTCAGGCCGCAGCAGAGCACGTCCATGAAGGCTGCATCGAGATCGTCCTCTGTCTGCGCGGCGCTTTAGTCTTTCAGAACCAAAAGCGGCACTACCGCCTGATGCCCGGCGACCTGCTCATCAACCGTCCCGGCGAGCGTCACCGGCTGGTCACCTATCCCAAGGGCCTTGTGCTCTACTGGATGCTGGTGAGGGTCGCACCGGCGGGAGCCGCCCTGCTGAAGCTTCCGCCCAAAGAGCGCCGCACGCTCCAGAAGGAGCTGCAGGAACTCTCCCCGCAGGTGCGGCATGACGACGGCACCGTCCGCCATGCGTTCGCGCGTCTGTTCCACTACTATGACAGCCCCCCCTCCGACGGACGCGTGCTCGGCCTGATCGGCACCTGCCTGCATCTGCTTCTGGTGACACTCCAGACCGCGCATCGCGATAAGTCTTCGCCGGTTGCCGACCGTCTGGAAAAGACCGTCGCCCTGCTCCGTCAGAACCCCAACAAGAACTACAGTGTTGACGACCTCGCGCGCCAGGCCGCGATCTCCCCGGCCCATTTCATCGCGCGGTTCAAGCAGCTCACGGGCATGCCGCCCCGCCATTTCCTGCTCGACTGCAGGCTGGAACAGGCCAAGAAACGGTTGGCGCACACCGACTTCGCGATCACGCGTCTGGCGCTTGATCTCGGGTTCGACTCGTCGCAGCACTTCGCGAACACCTTCAAGCGTGCGACCGGCCTGACCCCCTCCGCGTGGCGCGCCCGTTTCCGTCCGCCGTCCATTCCTGAAGCGCTCACATGACGAAGTGCTGACTGAAGCGCGTTAGTGCCTGACGAACCAACACCAGCAAAAAAAACTTCTTGCCTTCGCGGTGAGTATTTCGGGTTGCTGGCTTAGCCCGCGTTAGCAAAAACGAGAATCAATTCTCAAATATTGAAGGGTTCCGGCGGATCGCGGCCGAGCCGTCGCGGCCAAATCGGCCAGAACGCAGGCTTATCAAACATGCGCCGTCCAAGCCGCAATCTGGCATTTTTCATGCTCTTCCTGCTCCATGGCCAGAGAAGCAAACACTGATATTTGGGTTCGGGCGGTGCAGGCTTCACCGCCTGCAGGGTTGTCTGTGCAGGATTCGCAGTGCTCCATTCAGTTCAAGACCGTTGATCTGGCCTGTTGTCCTTTCTGCAAAAAGAGTGTGCCGACAGCGTCGCGCGACCCGCTCTCCCATATCGTCTGCCCGACCTGCGGCAAGCAGGTGCTGGTGCCGGGGCGTCTGGGTGTATTTCTGCTGCACGATCACATCGGCGAAGGTGAGATGGGAACGATCTATCGCGCGACGGACGAATCGCTGGGACGCGAAGTGGCCGTCAAGCTGGTACGCATAGGCCAGGCGGACGCTCCTGAATCGCGCGAGCGCCTCACACGCGAAGCCTGTGCCGCCGGCAAGCTCAACCATCCCCGCGTCGCGCAAGTCTACTCGCTGAATTTTTCAGAGGGCCATCCCTATCTGGTGATGGAGCTGGTCTCCGGTTTGGATTTCGCGAAAAAATTCGAGCGCGAGGGGCCCATCAATGAGCGCGTTGCCTTGCGGATGGCATTGGATGTCGCCGAGGGGCTTTCGGCACTGCACCGCGAGAATCTGGTGCACGGCGATATCAAACCGGCCAACATCGTTCTCGACCGCGACGGCAACGCCAAGCTGGTTGATTTCGGCCTTTCCGGCATGACCCGTCATGACGGCCAAGGCAACTTCATCGGCACGCCGTTTTTCATCGCACCGGAGCTGCTGCAGGGCGTTGACGACACGCACCAGAGCGACCTGTACAGCCTGGGGGCCACCCTGTATTACCTGCTTTCCGGAAGGCTCACGCATGAAGGAGAGACTCCTTCCGAGATTCTAAAGGCGCGCCTGACCCAGAAACCGGTGCCGCTTGACCAACACGCGCGCCATATCTCGCCCGCGACGCGCCGCCTGATCATGCGCATGATCGAGCCTTCCCCCGCCAAGCGCCCGGCCAACAGCGAAATCGTGGCCGCCGAGATCCGCGAAGCGCTCGCCCTCCTGGAGGCGTCGCTGCAGTCCGCCGGCGTCCCGCTTGCCCTCCGCATGCACCGCACCCTGCTGCGGCTGAGGCTGCCCCGCCTGCCTTGGCGCCAAGTGCAGGCCCGGCGACACCGGCGCGCGTTCCTCCTGCTGTTCGTCTTTGCGGTTTCTGCCGGAATGATCGCGTTCACTGCTTTTCACCCGGCATGCGCGCCGTACCGGACACACCTCCGACAGGTTTTAGACCGGTGCGACAACGCGGCAGCGGCTGTTTCTTCCCTGATGCAGGGCACCGTCAGCCGCATCCGCCGCGCAATTGGACGTGATCGACCGTCGTCGCCTTCAGCCCTCGCGCCCGACACCTCTCCGCACGCCGCCTTCACGACCGCGAATGGCGAAACGTGGTTCACTATGACGCTTGGCGCCGCACCGCAACGCGGCAGCGCGATTTACGCGGGCGGCACACTCATCCTGCAGGGATCAGGCACCGCGATGTGGGAGGGGCCGGACTGCTGCCGCTATGTCTGGAGCCGGACGGAGGGCGCGTACCACTTTTCCGCTTCGCTTCTGGCGCACGCGGACCAAGACCCGCTCGCGATGACCGGGATGCTGATAAAAGGCGCTGATCCCGCACTGGGTGACGGCCTGTTTTTCGGGGTGCTGGGAAGCGGAGACCTCGTTCTGCAACTCCGTCGCGCGACCGGCGAGAAGCATGTGCTCAAACGCGAGCCGCCGCGCGTTTCCCCGTGGCGATATCTGGGCATCAACCGGACGGCCGACACGTTTGCCGCACTCGTCTCGGAGGATGGACGGACATGGGCTCCCTTTATGACATGCACGCTGCCGCTTACGGAGGCCAACACGGTTGGATTCGTGGTCTCGCCCAATCTCGCGCATGCGCTGTCAACCGCAAAATTCACAACCATACGGCTGACTGGGAAGACCGTCCCTTGAACGGCCATCACGGTGCGCGACCATCTTCTTCGCGGCGTTGATCACGAGATCGATAATGCTGTTGCTGCGCACATAGGAACGGCCGCGGTCATAACGTTGTAACGATTGCTGCCGTATCGGCTCATGTCATGTCGCTTTCGGTTAGGCTGCGGCGAGCACGCTGACTCACCGTAATAACGAGTGCCAATTTGCACAACGCGACCGGATGCCGTCCAGCGGATAGTTGAGGGCGTGCCGGCTTTTGCTTTTTGCGGACATGGGATTGTGATATAAAGGGCCGAAATCCTTTTGGGGATTTGGAAGGAGATCGATCCAGTTGAAGAAGCGAGGCGTGCTGATCGGAGTGGCGATCTTGGGTGTTTGCGCGGCTGCGGCCCTTGTGGCGTCGGGCCTGCGCGACCGGCGTCCGGTGTTGGTCTGCTTGGGGGACAGCCTGACTTCCTGCGGGGGGGCGGGCGGTCATTTCAGCCATTGGCTGCAGCGTTTCATGCCGGATGTGCGGGTGATTGACGCCGGGATCGGCGGCGACACCTTGGACGGCGGCCGCGCGCGCTATGCCCGCGATGTGCTGGCCCACAACCCCGATGTGGTGCTGATCGCGCTCGGCGCGAATGATTTCTGGCGGAACATGCGCCCGGTTCCGGTGCTGGGCGACGACCTGCGCGCGATGGTGCAGGAGGCGCGCCAACGCGGGATGCAGGTGGTGGTGGCGAGCTGTTTCGGACAGCGCGATTTCTGGGAAGAGGTGTGCACGGAATTTGACGCATCGCGCTTCGGGCTGGCCGAAGAGATCGCCCGCATGGAGCGCGCGGTGTGTGACGAGTACGGGTGCCTGTATGTGCCCAACATGCAGATCGACGTCAAGCCCAACCGGCTGCCGCCCTTCTGGGATGAGACCGATCATCCCAACCGCGCGGGTAACGAGCAGGTGGCGCTGTGCCTGCTGCCCGCATTGCGGCAGGCGGTGTCGCGGGCGGCGACGGAATAGACGACGGGATGCAGGACGGATACGGACAGAGAACGGGGGCTGAACATGGCTGACTGGCGGAATGAGTTGAGCGGGATTCTGGGCGGCAAGGCGCGCGCGACGCGCGCGGAACAGGAGAACGCGCAGTTTGAGGCGTTTCTCGACACCGTGGCGTTGCCGGCGCTGAATGAGGTCGCAGAGGAGCTCACCGGCAAGCACGGCCGCGACGCGCAGGTACGCCGCGCGCCGGCCTCGGTGACGCTGAGCGTCCGCGCGGCTGAGGTGGAGGAGATCAGTTTCCGCGTGATGAAGCATTTCGTGCAGACCGGCATCCTGCCGCGCGCCGAGGTGCGGATCAACCGCGGCACGCGTCTTGTCAAATATGAGTGCATGTTTAAGGACGATCCGCAGAACTATCCGATTGCAGAGGTGACGCCGCAGGAGATCATTGCCGTCTTCATCAAGTACTATCGGATGGTGATGGATCCGGGCCAGGCCAGCGCGGCGGACTAGAGGTCTGTTAAACCAAGCTAAATGACTAAGTTGTAAAGAGTGCGAGCACGGTGTTCAGACGTTCGGACAGGCTGTGATGGAAGTTTGCGTATTGGGGAGCGGGAGCAAAGGCAACAGCATTTATGTGTCGGGCGGCGGCACGTCGTTGCTGGTGGACGCCGGACTTTCCGCGCGTGAGTTGACAGCCCGGCTGCGCGAGGCTGGCCTCTCGCCGCAGTCGCTTCAGGGTATTCTGCTGACGCACGACCACGAGGACCACTATCGGGGCGTCGAGGTCTTCAGCCGTAAATTCGCGCTGCCGCTGTTCGCGAACGAGGGCACCGCGTCCGGCGTCGAGGCACGCTACCCGGGGGTCGCGTTCCAGTGGCAGATTTTTGAAACCGCCTCGGCCTTCGAGGTCGGAGGCCTGCGCGTGGAGGCGTTCACGGTGCCGCATGATGCCGCCGATCCCGTCGGGTTTGTCTTTGACGACGGCGCTTCGCGCCTTTGCGTGGTGACCGATCTGGGGCAGGCCACCCCGTTGGTCTGCGCCAAGCTGGCGCGCTGCCACGCCGCGATTGTCGAGAGCAACCACGATTATGATATGCTGATGCAGTCTGACCGTCCGTGGTCGCTCAAGACGCGCATTGCCGGTCGCAGCGGGCATCTCTCCAACGATGACGCGGCCGCTTTGATGAGCACCACGATCCCCGGCCAGATGCACACGCTCTGGCTGGCGCACCTGAGCGAGGCGTGCAACACGCCGGCGCTGGCCCTCAACACCATGCGTCAGGCGCTCGCGAAAGCCGGTCGTGCCGATGTGCGCGTGGAGGTGCTCAGCCAGTCGCAGGTCAGTTCGCGCTTCACGTTCTGA
>JAGOBZ010000376.1 GCA_017999015.1 Kiritimatiellia bacterium | reverse complement strand
CGGAGCGTAGGGCTCAGGCGGGCGTGGCAGCGCATCGGTACTGCCGGCGCGCGGCCTACGGCCTACAGACGAGACATCGAACGGCGTGAAGCCCAGCTTGAGCGCGGGCGATCCGTCGGTCAACCGGAAATCGCGGCGCGCCGCGTCGGCGAAGAGCGGGTCGGCCACGCAGGCGCCGGGCTCTTGCGCGAGCCAGCGGCCGGTCGGCGTGTCGGCCGCCTGCAACGGCTGCGCGCCGTTGCCGACGCGCCAGTAGAGGTTGCTGGCGAACTGGCCGCGGGCCGGCGGCGCGTGCAGGAACAGGTCGCGTTCCTGCCAGACAAAGATGTTGCGCGCCACACGGATCGGCTCCCCCTCGGGCGCGGTGTCGACCGTCAGTTGCGTTTTCTCGCCGAATGCGAAGATGTTGTTGCGCACCGTGTTGTTCTTGGAGCGCCCGCCATGGATCAAGCCGCCGTCCTCGGTGTCATAGACCAGGTTGTTTTCAACAAGGATGTGCGAACTGCCCGAATCAAAGTAGACGCCCCAGCCGCCGTATCGCGCGCGGCGGATGTCATGCATGACATTAAAGCGCTCGACCGAACCGGGCTGCTCGCCGAGCATGTAGATGCCGCCCAGGTCGGAGAGCACGCCCTGGCCGACACGGAAAATGTGATTGCGCTCGATGAGGTTCGCGCAGGCGGGGTTAGGCCCGAAACTCCACTTCCAGCCGGCCGAGACGCCGCTGTAGTAGAGGTCGTGGATCGTGTTGCGCGCGACGGTGTTGGAGGCGGCATGGCCGATCCAGACGCCGACGCCGGCGGGATGGACGCGCCCGCCATACGCGATCAACGTCTCGCGGACCGTGCACGCGGATGCGTAGTTGCGCGGATCTTTCTCGCCCTCCCACGCCACGCCGATCTTCACGCCGCCTGCGCCGAGGTCGAACAGCTCGCAGTCCTCGACGGCACAGTCGCGGCACCCGTTGCCGAAGTCCACCGCATAGGTGCCGGTGTGCCGCACGGTGCAGCGCTCGACCCGCACATGCCGCGCGTTGCGCGCCGTGAGCGCGCCGATGACCGGCGCCTCCGCCTGCGCGTAGGAGTATCCTTCGGCCGGCACGTTCCAGCCGTTGTGGGCCAGCGTCAACCCGCGGAAGACCAGATGCTCGACCGTCGTGCCGGCCTGCGCGTCACCGGCCAGCGTGATCACGGTCGCATGGCGCGGCGCAACCACGCGCGCCGCGGCGGGATCTTCTCCGGGCAGGGGAATATAACTGAGCACGCCGCGCTCGCGGTCCAGATACCACTGGCCCGGCTGATCGAAGGCCTCGACCACATTCTCGACGCGGTACCAGTTGCGCGGAGTGATGTCATTCAGCGACGGATGCCATGTCCGCCCGGCAAGAATCACCGTACGGGTTTCCGGCTCAATCGCGCGGATCGGAAAGCGGGAGAGGTTCCAGCTATGCACGATGCAGACCTCCTTTTCCGCGAGGCTGCGCCATGCCGGCAGGATGTCGCCGTCGTGATAGACAAAGCGGTCGGGGCAGACATTCGGCTCGACCGGCGAGGCGGCCGCGACAAAGCGGTATCCCTCGCGCGGCCACGCGGGACGGAAGCGGCGCTGGTCGTTGACATACAGTTGGGAAAAGATCCAGCCGCCGCGCGCGGCCGCCGGCAGATCGGCCTGCCAACGGCCCTCCGGCGTGACACGCCACCCGCTGACAGGCGTCCCGGCGCTGAGCAGCGGCTGCTCGCCCTCGGCCGCCTCGTAGATGACCGGCGCGGCGGCGGTGCCGGAATCCTCGGGCGTGAACGTCAGCGGCTGCGCCAGGTGATAGCTGCCGCCGCGCACGCGCACGACGACCGGCCGCCCGCGTCCCGGCTCCCGGCTCTTCAGTTCGCGCACCGCCCGGCGGGCACGGTCCAGTGTGGCGAAGGGCTGCGCGGATGATCCGGACGCGGCGTCACTCCCGTCCGGCGCGACCGTAAAATCGGGTGCCGCCGCCGCGGCGCCCCCCGCTTGCCTGATGCACAGCACGACCCCGACAATGATCCAAAGACTCACGCCACGCGTCATGACCCATGACCTCCTTGCCTGCCGTCCCTGAGATTCATTCTGAGAGCCGACTTTGTTTGATAAGTATCATAACGTCTCGCGGTCCGCGCCGATGAGCGCGGGCGGCCGGCCGGGCCAGCCCGCGAGGCCGCAGTTGACGGCGATGGGGCCGACGGCTCGGCCTGCGGCGAACGTTCGCGTGGCGCGGGCTTTGCCGCTGAAACGCGGATCGTCGATTTGGAAAGGAGCTTGGCCGCCGAGCCAGACGTCGTAGACTGCGGCGTGGGCCTTGAGCATCTCGGTGAAGAGGTCGCGGTAGGGACGGTCGGCGACGTTAAAGAGGCCGGTGTTGGCGCGTTCGCCGTTAACGCCCTCGAAGAAACGGCCGGTGACCGCTTGGTCGATGAGGGTGAACCACTCGACGCCGACGACGAAACCGAGCGCGGCCGCGCCCTCGACGTAGTGGCGGTAGGCGAGCCCGCGCTCGCGCTGGGTGCTCATGTCCATGTTGCTGGGCGCTACGTTGCTCTCCTTGGCGGCGGTGAAGTAAAACTCGCTCCACATCTGGGGCTTGCTGCCGCTCCAGTCGTAGAGACGGCGCATGAAGGCCGCATCGATGCTGCAGGTGTAATAGTTGATGCTGATCACGTCCACGTATTTGCCGGCCACGCGGCATAAGGTCTCGTTGTTGGCGGTGCCGGGTTGCCAGCGGTTGCCGAGCAGCAGGTGGTTCTTGTCATACTTGCGGAACGTCGTCGTGATCGAGCGGTAGTAGGCCTCAAGGAAACGCTCTGTGAACGCCTGCATGTCCTCGTGGGCAGCCTGGGTCGTGAGCGGCAGGCCGCGGTCGGCGAGCGCCTCGAAGCCGGCGGCGTCGAGGCCCCAGGCGGCGTTGAAGGCGGCAATCGTCTTGTATTGGGCTTGGAGCGCCGCGACCAGCTCGCGCTTGGCGGCGTGCCGAGCGGAAAGGGCAGGGAGCGCGCGCGGCAGATCCTCGAAGGCCTGCTCGTTGTCGAGAAAGTAACCGATCAGCAGCGGGTCGTCCGCCTGCGCTGCGACCGACTTGGCGAAGAGCGCGTCCATTTTTGCGAGGTTCTTCTCGTCGAACGGATCAAAGACGCCGCGCACGCCGGGAAGGGCGGGGCCGAGGGTCCAGGTGCCAAGCGGAAGCGTGGCGACGCGCGGAAATCCTTTTTGCGCGAAGGCCGGGAAAGTGCCGGAGAAGGCGCCCGCAGCGTTGAACCCGATGGCGCGCACGCGGTCGACAAGGCGCGCGGTGTGGGCGCCGTCATCATACGCGCCATATTTGCGGACCACGTTGGCCTTGTAGAACGAGACGGCGCGCGGGTTCCACCACGTGTCGGGATGCCACGCCGCAGCAAAGGCGTCCGTCCGGGGCGGCAGCCATTCGAAATCGTTTTCGCGCTTCTCGACCGAGGTGTAATCATCGCCCGGACCGAAGGCGCAGACGCCGAGGTGAAAAACGGCGTCGCCGCCGGGGTCGGCCAGCACCCACACGTCGCGACCGCCGACCTTCAAGCGTTCGACGCGGAAGAAGCCGGTTTTCCGGAGGCCCAGCTTTGCGCCACTACCCGGAAGTCCGCCAAAGCGGTTACGGGCGGGCGGGATGAGGCCGGCGTAATAGGCAGC
>JAGOBZ010000375.1 GCA_017999015.1 Kiritimatiellia bacterium | reverse complement strand
ACTATGGATCCTCTTTACCAAGACTGCACCCTGCTGCACGTCGACGCCGACGGATTCTTCGCCGGCGTCGAGCAGGCGCTCAACCCCGCGCTCAGAGGCAAGCCTGTCGTCACCGGCGCCGAGCGCGGGATCATCGCCGCCGCCAGCTATGAGGCAAAGGCCGCAGGCGTCAAGCGCGGGCTCCAGCTCCACGAGGCCAAGAAGATGTGCCCGGAGCTTGTGATCCTGCCCTCCGACTATGAGGCCTACAGCCTGTATTCGCAGCGCCTGTTCGCGATCCTCAGAAGGTTCACGCCGAATGTGGAGGAGTACAGCATCGACGAGGCCTTTGCCGACCTGAGCGGTTGCGGCGTCATTCTCGGGTGCCCGCTGGAGGACGTTGCCGAAAGGCTGCGCAATGCCGTGTCATCAGAGATGGGTCTCACGGTCAGCGTCGGCATCAGCCTCACCAAGACCCTGGCGAAACTCTGCTCGAAGTTCAGGAAGCCCAACGGGCAGACGATCCTGCGAAGGGAGCACATCCCTGTCATGCTGAAGCGAACGCCGATTGCCAAGGTCTGGGGCATCGGCCCCGCCAGCTCCGCCAAACTCCAGGCCCACGGGATCGCGACGGCACAGGACTTCGCCAATATGGATGCATCGGCGGTTTTGGGGCTTCTGCACAAGCCCGGCCACGAGACTTGGCGGGAACTTCAGGGACGGCGCGTGTTCCGGCTCGAGCTGGTGCCCAAGGCCTGCTACGACAGCATGATGAAGGGGCACACGTTCTCGCCGCCCAACGCTGATCCCGTGTTTATCTTCTCCGAGGCCTTGAGAAACATGGGCGCGGCCTTCGCGAAGCTTAGGCGACACAGGCACCTGGCCCGAGAGATCGGCCTCTGCCTGCGCCTCAAGGACTACACCGGACACGCGAAGGGAGCGGCTCTGCCGTGTCCGACCTGTCACGACTGCGAGGCCGCCCCGGCCCTGCGCCAGCTTTTTGACGCACTCATCAGGCCGGGGCAAGTCTACAGGTCAACGCTGGTCTGGCTCGGAGGCTTGGCTTCGGAGAGCAACCGGCAACTCGACATGTTCGAAGAGACGCCCTTGCGCCGCAACTTCGGGAAACTGGACGCGGCCGTGGACAGGATCAACCGCCGTTACGGGCAGAACGCGATCGCGCCTGCAGCGCTTCTGGACGGCAGACTTAAGCCGCGGCATTCGAGGGACGCCGCGCCCGAGCGTTACAACGTGCTGCTCCAGGGCGAGGGCGACAGGCATCTGGCCATACCGCGCATGACGCTCTCGAATCCGGTGTAAAGTGACAGCATACACATGTTCACACGAGTAGCCGCCCTCACAAACCTTTCAGCCCCCTTCCGGTTCCCGAAGATGGCGTGCTCCCGTGTCCGGGCCTGATAAAAGAGTCCCAGTAACGTCGGTCGAGTTCGTAAGGATCGACAGGGTCGCGGTCGAGGTCAAACGTGTCGGGCAGGATGCCGTACCGCCGCATCTCGCGCAGATATTCGCGCGGCGGGCGGAACCCTGGCATATCGAAACGCTTGACCTCCTCAAGCTTACGGCGGCCGGCGTCGACCATGGCCAGCAACACGCGGTAATCCGGATCGTCGAGCGAGGTGAACACAGAGGTGCCGGGGCCGTTCGTTGCCGTGCAGACCCCGAGGCCCCCTGCCGAGACCGCAAGCGGGGCGCGCAAAAACAGCGATTTCCCGGGGCGCGTGAGGTTGAAGAGCGCGTGACGGTTGAAGCGCAGTCGCGGGTCATTCAGGTCGGGGTCCCAAAAGCTGAGGCCGTTCTCGTCGCTCAACGTTCGTGGCAGGGGCTTGTGCTGCGCAGTGTGGCAAGCCGCGCAGCGACGGGCGAAGACCGGTTGCGCGTCGCGCGTCGTCGGCCACGCCTGGGCGTTGTTGACGACCTGCTTGTTTTGCAGGTACCCGCCGATCGAGCCGCAGCCCAGCGCGGCGTAGGTGCCGGGGTAGGGTGCGCTGGCGTCGAGCCATAGGGCGATGGCGTCAAGGTCGCCGGGAGGCAGCCGGACGCCGTGATGCGTGCCGTCGACCTTGGACATCAGGGGGCTGCCGCCACTGCCAAGGGTATACGGTGCATAGTTGCTCTTGGCCAGATTGCGTCCGTCTCTGACCTGTCCCCACGCAACCAGCGCGTAATACCCCATGGAGAACATCGGCCCGCGATCGGCGCACAGATCCACGCCGCCTTTACGGTCGTCCGGATTGTGGCAGCGCACACAGTGCCGGTCTAGCACGGGCTGGACATGACGCGGAAAATCGGGGACATCGAAGGCTCGACCGGAAAGATCGATGGCTGAGGGCGCACGCCGTGCCGCAGCGACCATGCCTGCCGACACATAGGGTACGGGGGCGCTGGAGCGCGGTTCGTGACAGCCGGTGCACCCCAACCGTTCTCCGGGCATGACCTGAGTGAAGCTCTGCATACGTTTCACCGAGCGCCCACGCGCGTCGAGCGCGACAAAAAAGAGCGGACGTAACGCAGGTGCCCGAAAGTGGGCGGAGCCGTCCGGCTCAACCGGGACGGTGCCGAGAACGCGAGGCAGGGTAAAGGTGCCTACGTAACTGAGCGGATCCATGCCGCCGGTGAAATTGATCGGTTTGGGCAAGGTCTCAAGGATGAGCAGACGGGTGATCGAACCACGCTCGATGCCGGCCGTCTGGCGGCCCTCATAGACGTTTTCGAGAAAGAAGACGCCGTCGGGCTGCGAGCCGTCTGTCTTGTCGGCAATCACCGGTTCGCGACGCCGCGGCATGAGCGGACGGGGCTCATGCAGCCAGCACTCCTTGTATGCGTCGGGCAGCGAGAACAGGACCTGTTCGGCTCCCGTATCATCCATCAACACGAGATCGCGGTCGCGTGCGGCGATAAAAAGGTCGGGAGCCAGTGCCCAGGGGTCACGGAAGTTCGAGCCTCCGCTGATGCGGCGGAGGTTCTGTTTGGCGTCCGGCCCCTCCTTGGCGCTGACGCGCGCGACGAACCCCCGGTGCTCAACACTGCCATGGCCGGGAGAGTCGATCAAGAGCACGTCTGAACTGTCCGGAATGGGCTTCCCGTCAATGAAGAGTCCGCCGGGATGCAGATTGCCGAAGAACACGCTGTGCTGGGTCCCGTCGGGATTCATCGTCCAGAGATGGTGAAAGTTGACCTGGCTGCGATCAACATACTCCCAGCGCATATAAAGCAGACGCCCGTCCGGCAGCGGCCACGGCGTGTTGTCATGCTCGATGTTGGCTGAAAGCATGCGGATGTTTCGCCCGTCGGCGTCGCAACGGTGGAGGGTTGCAACCTGCGTGAGCCAGCAGTTGACCCAGCGCCGGGCACGGCTGGAGACAAAGACAAGGCCGCCGTCTGGCAGGTAACAGGGCTCGATGTCGTCATAGCCGCCCTCGGTGAGTTGGCGCAGCCCCGTACCGTCGGCCCGGATCTCAAACAGATGAAAATGGGGGGCGCCGGCAGGCCGGTAGGAGAAAACGATCGTCCGGCCGTCATAACTGACGCATGGATCGCGCACGGCACCTTCAACGTCTTCCAGCAACAGCCGCAGTGCGCCCGTCTTGATGTTCCAGACTCCGAGGCGGCCCCGGCGGCCATAGACCGTGCTGTCAGGCCCGTAACAATAGTAGCCGAAGTTGGCGTACCAGTGGCCGTCGTTGACATGATTG
>JAGOBZ010000374.1 GCA_017999015.1 Kiritimatiellia bacterium | reverse complement strand
GTTTACAGAGACGCCGCGCGCATCGCCGACGAACTCGAATTGCGGGACGAGGCTGCGTCCGCCCGGCGTCGTGAGGCGGCGCTCCGGGATGCGCTCGAACGGCATCTGTGGGATGAGGCCGGCGGATTCTATCGGGAAGCGGTCGAGACCCCGCGCTTCGGTGCGGAGGCCAACGCGCTCGCGCTGTCCTTGGGGCTGGTCTCGCCCGAACGGGCACGGCGCATCGCGCCGCACTTCAAGAAAATCGGTCACGGCAAGTTTCAGAGTCTGGCCAGCCGTGGCCGTTTCGAATACGGCTTCGCGCAGTCCGGCTTGCAGACGCTCTTCGATCACAACTGGCTCAAGCTGCTGTCCGATGGCTGGAAAGGCGCCTGGACCACGACTGAGTGCATGGGCACGATCACGAAGGGGTGGGGGGATGAATCGCATCCCGACACCGCGATCGCGCATCATTTCAGCGCCTACCTGCTGGGGGTCGTGCCGCTTGAGCCGGGGTTTCGCCGCTTCCGCGTGCGGCCGCAGGCGACGCGCGAGGTGCGCTGGGCCAAAGGCCTCGTGCCGACGCCGCGCGGTGCCGTGCGGTGTGAATGGGAGATCAAAGAGGATTCGTTTGAGCTGCTGCTGACGGTGCCGAAGGGGACGCGGGCGGACATCGCGCTGCCGGGATGCCGGCGTGTGACGGTCAACGGACACGCGCGGGGGCTGGCCGAGTTGCCGGCCGGCACCTATCGTGTGGTCGCGGAAGGGGTGTCGGCTGAAGCCTGGCGCGATCCGACGCTTCAGCGTTCAACGTCCGACCGGCGGATGGCCTATTCCGCCAAGGCCTCCAGCTCGCATGAAGCGGGCGGGTGGGGGATCGCCCATCTCTTTGCGCCGGAGCAGGACACGGCCCGCAAGGGATACAGCTCGAAGCCTCATGCGGCGGCCGACGCCGAGGAATGGATCGAGATCGACTTGGGCGAAGAGCGTACGCTGGGGCAGCTTGTCTTGGTGCCGCGGCGCGATGTGGCCGGCACGGACGGTTCGGTTGCGGGTTTTCCGCGCGCCTTTACGGTTCAACTCGCGAAAGAGCCCGGAGCCTACACGACCGTGAAAAAAGTGGAAGACGGTGCGTCCCTTGGTCCGGACGGGCTGGCGGTTGACCTCTACACGGTGATCGGTTATCCCGCCGCGCGCTACATCCGGATTGCCGCCACGCGTCTGGGCGCGCCGGCGAGCGATGAGCCCGGACGTTACCGGTTGCAGCTCGCGCGCCTGCGGGTGCTCCGGCCCGAAGAGCTGCGCGCACCGTAAATTCTTGGAGACAATCGCGGTATGGGTGCGATAAGATCAAAAACTAATGAAAGAAACCAACAAAGAAAAAATCGCGATTCAATATCTGTTTGAGTCTGAGCCGGATCATGCCTGGACGGCGAAGGATATCAGCCGGACGCTAGGGTTCCGGGGCAAGCAAATCAAGCGTCTTCACGACCTGCTGCAGCAAATGGTGCGTGACGGGGAAATTGTTCAGATTCGTCAAGGCGGGGCGTACACGCTCGGCAAGCAGGCCGATCTGGTGACCGGACCGCTGCGTCTGGTGCGCAACGGTGCCGGCAACGTGACCGAGCGCGAGACGGGGAAGTTCATCTGGGTGGAGAACGAGGACCTGGGGACCTCCCTGCCCGGTGATATCGTCACGATCCGCCTTTACCGCAGCGGCGGCGAATCCAAGGGCAAAGTGATCAAGATTGTTGAGCGCAGTGCGCGCGATATCGTCGGCACGCTCTTTACCACCGGCAAGTTCCTTTATGTGGTGCCGCTGAATCCGGTGTACCGCAAAGACTTCTATGTGCCGGCTGCCAACGGTGCCCGGCCGGGCGACCGCGTGGTCGTGCGGTTCACGGGCTGGGAGAACCGCTACGTCGCGCCGGAGGGCGAGATTGTGGATGTGATCGGGCCGGCCGATCAGCCTTCGCTCGACACGACGGTGGTGATGAAGCAGTTCGACCTGCCCGAAGCCTTTCCCGCAGAGGCCATCGACGAGGCGGAACGCGTGGCGCAGCGGCTGGCCAAGCCGGGGCGCCGCGAAGATCTGCGGAGCCGTTTCATCATCACGGTCGATCCGGCGACCGCGCGCGATTTTGACGACGCCGTCTCGCTGGAGACCGACGCTCTCGGCAACCGTGTGCTGGGGGTGCACATTGCCGACGTGAGCCATTTCGTGCGGCCTGGCACGCCGCTGGACCGCGAGGCGCGCCAGCGCGGCACCAGCGTGTATCTGGTGGACAAGGTGATTCCGATGCTGCCCGAGCAGCTTTCCAACGGGGTCTGCAGCCTGCGGCCCGATGAGGACCGCCTGACGTTTTCGGCCTTCATGACTTTCGATGCGGCGGGCCGCATGATCGAGCGCCGTTTCGCGCGGACGCGCATCCGCTCCGCGCTGCGCCTGAACTACGAGCAGGCGATGGCCATCATCGCCGATCAGCCGCCGGAGGGGTTGGCAACGGTGTCTGAGGCGACGCGCCGACTGTTGAAAGAGACGTGGCGGCTCGCGTCCCAGTTGCGCCAGCGGCGGTTCTCCATGGCCGCGCTGGACCTGGAGGTGCCCGAGGTGGAGGTGATGCTGGACGACCACGCGCGCATGACCGGCCTGGCGGTGCGGCCTTACGACGAGTCGCACCAGTTGATCGAGGAGTGCATGGTGGCGGCGAACGAGGCGGTCGCGACCGAGCTGTGGACGCGCGGCATCAAGATTCTCGCGCGCCTGCACGAGCCGCCGGATGAGGAGAAGCTTGAGGAGTTGCAGGCGAACCTGGCGATTCTAGGCTTCCGTCCCGGCGACCTGTCCGATCCCAAGCGGCTGGCCAAGTTTCTCAAGGATACGCAGGAGCACCCGCTGCGCTACCATGCGCACATGATGGTGCTGCGCAGTATGAAGCGCGCGGTCTATTCGGCCGAGAAGATCGGCCACTTCGGCTTGGCGAAGGCGTATTACGCGCACTTCACGTCGCCCATCCGGCGCTATCCCGACCTGGTGTTGCACCGGCAGCTCGCCGACTTCCTAGACGGGAAAGGCGGCAAGATGCCGCAGCATGAATTGATCCAGACGGCGTTTCTGGCCACCGAGCGCGAGCAGGTGGCGGACGATGCCTCGCGCCAGTTGATCGAGATCAAGAAGTTCCGCTTCCTGCAGCAGCAGCTCGATGAGCAGCGCCCGATCGTCTACCGGGCGGTGGTGGCCAAGTGCACGAATTACGGGGTCTTCATCGACATCCCGGATCTGGCGATGGGCGGCATGATCCACATCTCCAACCTCTCGCGGCAGTTCGTGCGGTTCAATCCCTCGAACGAGTCCTTGAGCGCGGGGGAGACGGTCTACCGCGTGGGTACGGTCGTTCAGGTGCAGGTCGCCACGGTGGACTTCAATCAGCGGCGCGCCGACTTTGTGCTGGCCGGCAGCGAGCAGGCTGCGTCGGGCACTGCAGAGAAGAGGGCGCGCAAAGGCGGTCCGCATCGGCGCGAGGCCGGCGCAAAGGAACAACATTCGTCCCGTAAGACGCCGCAGGAAGGGCGTCGTGGGAAAACATCTCAAGGCGGCGCACGCCACGGCAAACGGCGGGGGTAGAGAGTAGCGGTCAGAGATCAGAGGTCAGAGAGCCTGCGCGTCTGACGTGTGCCAGCAAGGTAGGACAGGCATTCTTGCCTGTCCTCGGTCCCCTCCGGCACTCCCGAG
>JAGOBZ010000373.1 GCA_017999015.1 Kiritimatiellia bacterium | reverse complement strand
GCTCGGCGCCCGACACCGGCACCTGCGTCAGCTCGCCATCGGCTTTAACGGCGGCCAGGTCGATGCCCGTGAACTGGTAGCTGTCGCCCCGCACCGCCTGCACCTCGCCGCCGCGGATCTCCAGCACGCCCGGCTGACTCTCGGTGCTCGCGGCACCGACATGTAAACGGCGCACGTCCAGTGTGCCGCCCTCCACCGCGACAGTGCGCGCGGCCGCCGGCCCGCTGTTGCCGAAGCCCGCGTACAGCGCGTACTCCGAATAGGCCGAGCCCTGCGTCTGCGTGTACGACCCCGAATAGAGGTACCACCAGTTCGCGACGATTTCGCCGCCCTCCACGCGCACGTCGTTCTCAAGAATGTTGATCCGTCCCCGGCTTCTGCTGTCTGTCGCGGCCGCCCGAACCAGACGGTCGTCCGTCTTCAGCGCCACCGCGGCCTGCGTGATCGCTGGGCCTCCCGCCGTCCGTCCGAAAACAAACGCGCCGTCGTTGGTCACGCTGCCGGACGCGAAGCTCTGCCGCCACTCGGTCGCCACCGGCTTGTTGACATAGAGCGTACCGCCGTCACTGATCGAAACCGCGCCGTTCACCACGGCGTTCGACCGGACATACACCCCCGCGCCCGCTGCCACGTTTATGCCGCCGGACATCGTCAGCGGCTCGTAAAACGCGAACCACCCCGATTCCAGCGTCAAGGGCCCGATCCCGTCCACCGGCCGCCAGAAATAATTGCCGATCCTGTCAAATGACCGCCAGGTCTGAGGCGCGCTCAAGGTGATCGGCACATCAAAGGACACCTGGTTGTCCGTATTTGTCACGTGAACGGTAAGGTCCATGCCGCCCGCACCGAGCGAGAGCCGCGACCCGTCGTTGGTCACGATCAAGAAACCGGCGCGGTTGGTCACCCGAATGCCACCCCAGGCCACATCCTCGCCCAGGCCGTACACCCAGTTCGTGGCGTTGGGAATCAGCTCGCCGTCCCACACGGCCGTATCGCCGCCGCCCGGGGCCACCCCGCCGACCCAGCTCGTGCCGAGCGCGAGCGCGTCCTCGTTATCCGCCTTCTGGACCTCCGCGGCACGGACAATCACCGACATACTCACGAGACCGACCGCCAGACGCACCCTCATGCCCACTTCCCTGCCTGTCATGCTCGCCTCCTTCCGCCCTAGGGCAAACGAATATCGCATAACAGGAAAGGTACGCCTTTCACAACCGACACGCAACCTCGATAATCCGAACTGATGTGAATCGACAAACTAACCGCGCCCCCCCGACGCGTCGGGGGGCGCGGTTAGTCTGCCAAGGGGCGGGGGCTCGGTTATTCTGCCAAAGGAAGGGGGCTTTGTAATTTCGCCATGAGGTGCGGTCAGGCCGGCAGAGGGAGTGCGAGGGTCTCCCCCTAGGGGGAGAGCGCGTTTACTTTGAGAAACCGGCACGGCTATCCTCATGCCCCCGCCGCGCAATCCCGCGCGGCGGCAAACAGCAAGGAGGCCCGTCATGGGCAAACACATCACGGACGCGCAGCGTCTGCAGATCGAGCACATGCTCAAGGGGAACGCATCGTTGAAAAGCATCGCGAGGGCGGTCGGGAAAGCGCACACGACCGTCTCCAGGGAGATCCGCCAGCGCCGCGTCGAGAGCCTCAAGGGCGCGGCCGGGAGGGTCGCGAACCGTTGCGCCTCGCGCAAGGGTTGCCAACGGTTCCAGCTCTGCGCCGACAGGCCGGACTGCACGCGGAAATGCTCCCTGTGCAAATGGTGTAACCTCAAGTGCCCCGACTTCCGCGAGGAGTTGTGCGCAAAGCTCTTCTCGCCGCCTTACGTCTGCAACGGCTGCCGGGCGGAGAAGGACTGCACGCTGCGCAAACAGTTCTACCTGCACCGCCCCGCGCACGGGAACTACCGCGACCTGCTGGAGAAGAGCCGCGAGGGCGCGAACATCACGCAGGACGAACTGCTGGACATGGACGCCGTCCTCACGGGCGCCGTCCGCAACGGCCAGTCCGTCCACCACGTCATGACGCACAACCCCGACCGCTTCACCGTGAGCGAGAAGACGGTCTACCGGTACGCCGCGGGCGGGCTGCTCGCCGTGAAGAACGGCGACATGCCGCGGGTCTGTTCGCTCAGGCCGCGCAGGTCGAAGCCCGTCGAGCACAAGGTCGACTCCAAGTGCCGCGTCGGCCGGACGTACGCCGACTTCCTGGCCTTCATGGAACGGAACCCGGACACCCCCGTCGCAGAGATGGACTCCGTCATCGGGCGCGTCGGCGGCAAGGTCCTGTTGACGCTGTACTTCCGGCACAGCGCGATGCTCTTCGCGTTCCTCCGCGAACGCAACGACTCGCGCTCCGTGCTCGACGCCTTCGCCTGGCTCTGGGCGCTCGCCGGCGCCGGGCCGGAACTGTTCAGGGTGCTGTTCCCCGTGATCCTCACCGACAACGGTTCCGAGTTCTCCAACCCCTCCGCCATAGAGTCCGCCCCGGACGGATCCCGCCGCACCTCCGTCTTCTACTGCGACGCCTGCGCGTCCTGGCAGAAGGGCGGCATCGAGCGCGACCATGAGTTCCTGCGCATGGTCCTCCCGAAGGGGACGGACTTCGATGGCCTCTCCCAGGACGGCATCAACCTCGTCCTCTCCCACGTCAACAGTTACTCCCGCCCTTCCAGGGAAGACAAGTCCCCGTACGACCTGTTCGCCTTCCGGTACGGGACCGGCCTGCTCGACAGACTCGGCATCAGAAAAATCGCTCCCGGCGATATCGTCCTGAAACCCTCGCTGCTGGCGCGCTGACACGCGCCGGCGGACGGTTCTGGCCGGCCCTCCGAGGGCCGGACGACACGGGGCGCGTTTTCCATGTCCGAAAAACGGGATCACGCCGCGCCGCGCCCCGCCGCGCCCTTTTCCGGCGCCGCCGGTCCCGGAAAACGCCCGCCAACCCCGCAACGCGCGGCAGGCGACCCCGTTTCGGACAGGCTAAACGCACTTTCGGAACGACTAAACGCTCCCCCAGGCGCATTCACTCCGCCAAAGGCGATTTTACTTTGTCCTTTGACCTAATCCGAACTGACGGCTCGATTTTGCGAACTCGATGGCCGCGGTCCCTTTGTTTGCACGCGCTCAGTATCGGGTGAGATACTTGTTCATCAAACCCGCCATCCTCGTTTCCAGCCAGGGGGTCACCTTCCAGAAATCACGCAGTTCCAGATACTCGCTCACAGCGGCCTGCTGACCCGGTTTCACGCTGAATTCAGCCCGCAACAGGATGTTACGTGCCGTGGCTTCAGCCGAAACAAACTCCACCACCTGTACACGGAATCCGAGCACGCGCAGAATCTGCGCACGAAAGGTGTCGGTCAACAGATCAGCCAGCCTTTCACGCAAAATGCCTTGGCGCAGCACCGCCTGCATCGGCCCGCCCTCCTTGAGTGACTTGTGCAATTCGTGCTGGCAGCAGGGTGCGCACAGCAGATAACGGCATTTCCACTCGATGCCGCGCGCCAATGCTTCATCCGTAGCCGTGTCACAGGCATGCAGGCTCAACACCATATCCGGATCAAAAGGCACTTCACTGTCCGTCAGATCGCCTTCAATAAATGTCACATGCTCCGCCACATCCAGCGCGTCGGCCATCGCGCGCGCCGTCGCAATCACGTCGGCCCGCCTGTCGATTCCGCAGACCCTGACGTCGAAGCCGCGCACGGCCGTCAGATA
>JAGOBZ010000023.1 GCA_017999015.1 Kiritimatiellia bacterium | reverse complement strand
GACCTGTTCAACGCGCTGTACGGTGCGCCGCCGATGTACGTCGTCACGCCGGACAACTGGCCGCTGTTCCGCGAGCGGATCTTCGCCAGCTACCGCATTGCCGAGCCGGTTTCCAAGCTCACGGCCACATCCGAGATGACGGAGCACCGCATTCTGACGGCCGACCGCACGGTGCAGCAGAGCGCCTTCGCCAACGGGGTGCGCGTGACCGTCAATTTCGGCAAGGCCGACTTCAAGCTGGCCGACGGCAACGTAATCAAGGCCGGACAATCCCGGATCGAATGACCCAGAGATTCGAGTTTCTTGACCGTTGTATGGTCTGAATATGATTCGGCTGTGATATCAGTCGGGCACGATGGCGCCGTGCGCCGTCAGCAGCGCCTTGAGGCCGGCGATCGGCACTTGCCCGGGCGTCTCGCCGCGCTGCGCGGCCAGCGCGGCCGCGGCGCCGGCGGCCTGACCGGTCGCCATGCAGGTCGCCTGTACGCGCAGCGCCGAATTTGCGAGGCGGTCGCTGCTGAGGCAGCGTCCGGCCACCAGCAGGTTGCGGCTGCCCTTCGGGATCAGCGCCCGCAGCGGCACGGTCGCGACCACGCCTTCCTGCAGGTGCGCCGGATGTACGCCCGACGTTTTGTCGTGCAGATCAATCGGGTAAAAGGCATAGCAGACCGAATCGTCCCAGCGCCTTCCTGACGTGTAGTCTTCGTGCGTGATCAGATACTCGCCGCGCACGCGGTAGGTCTCGCGCACGCCGACTTCAGGCGACAGGCTCTCCAGCCGGACCTTTTCCAGTCCCGGGATGTCTTTGAGGAACCGGAACATGCGCAGTGCGGCGGCGCGGCCGCGCAAGTTGGTCTCGGTGCGGGCGTCGGCCGTTGAATTGTCCGCCCCCTCCACGTAGTTGGCGGTGTTGCCGCCGCTCTGCAGGTAGTGCAGCAGACTCCCGCGGCAATCGTTGCGCTGGAGCCGTCCGTCCTTGACCGCCGCCTCAAAGCGCGCCTGCAGTTCCTTCGCGTTGAATTTCGAGAGGTCCGCGTTGGGGCGGATGCGGTAGACGAAGGTGCCGGGCTGGCGCTCCTTCTCGCGCAGCCTCTCGAAGCCGGCCAGCGCGGCCGCGGTCCCGTTGCCCGTGCAGTCCACAAGCTGCTTGCAGGTGATCGTGCGCGTGTCCCCGGTGGCGGCGGTTCTCACGCGCCAGCCAGTCGGGAGCGCTTCGATCCGCACCGGGGCCGCATGGTAGTGGAGGGTCACCCCGGCGCGCGCCAAGGCATCCTCCGCCAGCACCACGAACAGCGGGATGTTGACCAAGATCTGGTGGTCATAGTGGCGGCGGCCGGTGGGCTTGGTGAAATCGGGCAGCGTGCCGCCGTCCAGCGCGACCGCGTTGGTCACCACGTCCCAGCCCGCGCCCGCGATGACCTGCCGGCCCCAGGCGTGGAACAGGCCGGGGAAGTTCACCCCGCCGGTGGTGGTGTTGCCCCCCACCTGATGGGCGGCTTCGATCAGCACGGTCTTGGCGCCGGCGCGAGCGCTCTGAATCGCCGCGCAGATCCCGGCCGAGCCGCCGCCCACCACCACCACGTCGCACGCCACCGCCGGCAACTCGGCCGCCCGCGCGAAGCTCCCGATGATCAAGCCCGCCACCATCCCGCATCCCGTTCGTTTGCCCATATCCGCTCTCCCCGCCGTGTGTGTGAAAACCCTGTGTGTGAGTGTCATCCTACTCGGTCACCGCACCAAAATCAATGTGCCTTTGACAGCAAAATGTTACATCTTTTTTTGTTTTTCTTCGGCTGGGACAGTTCACACGCGCCTACGGAAAATCATCAAAACAACTTCCCGGTTGTTTTCACCATGGATTGCGTTAAACTGGACTCTTCTTTCGAAAGGGATACCTATGAAGGTTTTAGTCACGGGAGGGGCCGGATTCATCGGCAGCCACACGGTCGTTGAACTGATGCATGCCGGGCACTCGGTCGCGGCGGTCGACAACCTCTGCAACAGCAGCCCAGAAAGCCTGCGTCGCGTGGCCGAGATCACAGGCAAGGCGGTGCCGTTCTACCAGGCCGACATCCGGGACCGGGACGCGCTCGACCGGGTGTTCCGGGCAGAAGGCCCGGTCGACGCCGTGATTCATTTCGCTGCGCTCAAGGCGGTTGGAGAATCGGTGCGCATTCCGCTGGCCTACTACGGAAACAACATCACCGGCACGATCACCCTGTGCGAGGCGATGTCCGACGCTGGCTGCCGCAATCTCGTGTTCAGTTCCTCCGCCACCGTTTACGGCGATCCCGCGTCAGTCCCGATCCGCGAGGACTTTCCCACGCCCGGCGCGACCAATCCGTACGGCTGGTCGAAGCTGATGATGGAGCAGATTTTCCGCGACGTGCAGAAGGCCGACCCCGAATGGAATATCATTCTGCTGCGTTATTTTAACCCGATCGGCGCGCATCCCAGCGGCCGGATCGGCGAGGATCCCGCCGGCATCCCCAACAACCTCCTGCCTTTTGTGGCGCAGGTGGCGGTCGGGCGCCGCCCGAGCCTGACGGTCTTCGGCAACGATTACCCGACGCCTGACGGCACCGGCGTCCGAGACTACATCCATGTGGTCGACCTTGCGCTCGGCCATCTCAAGGCGCTGGACGCGTTGTCGTCGCAGCCCGGCCTCGCGATCTACAATCTCGGAACCGGCAAGGGCTCGAGCGTGCTGGAGGTGATCGCCGCTTTCGAACAGGCGTCAGGCCGCACAATCCCTTACACGATCCAGGCCCGCCGCCCCGGCGATGTGGCCGAATGCTGGGCTGATCCCTCAAAAGCGCAACGCGAGTTGGGCTGGCGCGCCGAGCGTGACCTGCGCGTCATGTGCGAAGACGCCTGGCGCTGGCAGTCTCAGAATCCCAACGGGTTTACAAAGGCATAACGCGATGTCCGAATGGACCGAGATCATCGACGGGCTGACCGATCATGTGACGCTGCTCAAAGAGTTGGGCGCGCGTTCGGTGCAGCTTGCCCCCGAGGTGATCCACGGCCTGGGCCCCCGCAAGACAGGCGGCCCGTCGCGCGTCGCGTCGTCACCTTCGGCGCCTGCGGCACCCGCAACGCGGTCCCCGTCCCCTGTTCCGTCCGCAGTTTTCACGGCACCGCCTGCGTCGGCGCCCCGCACGCTGGAGCAGCGGCGACAGGCGCTGGACGCGATCACCGCGCGCATCGAGGCGTGCGATACCTGCGTCCTGCGCAAGCAGCGCAACCGCTGCGTGCCGGGGCAGGGCAACCCGTTCTCGCCGGACGTGATGTTTATCGGCGAAGCGCCGGGGGCTGACGAAGACCGCGAGGGCCAGGCGTTTGTCGGCGCGGCCGGCCAGTTCCTGACCAAAATGATCGTTGCGATGGGCTACGCGCGCGACGACGTTTTCATTGCGAATATCTGCAAGTGCCGTCCGCCGGGCAACCGTACGCCCGAGGCCGACGAGATGCGGGCGTGCCTGCCCTTCCTGCGCGAACAGATCCGCATCGTGCAGCCCAAAACCATCGTGCTGCTGGGGGGTACCGCCATCCGCGGCCTGCTGGAGACGCAGGTCGGCGTCACGCGCCTGCAAGGGCAATGGACCCGCTATGAAGGCATACCGGTGATGCCGACCTACCATCCCGCCTACATTCTGCGTTTCGAATCAATGGGGGATTCCGCAGGGCTCATGCGCGCCAAGACCGAAGTCTGGCACGCGCTCAAACTCGTGCTCGCGCAACTCGGGCGCACGGTGCCGCCGGTAAAAGCGGGAGCAAGCTCCCGCACTCCATAAACAGTCCGACAAGGGCTGACCCTGGTTGCCCCTTGGAACTTATTTTGGAGAGTTGCCGACGCCAAGCGTCGGTAACTGTCTATATATCAAGTGGTTATCAAGAATTCTGTGTTGGTTTTTGGCCTTAGGACGTATTTTGGTGGCTGAAAAAGGAGGAGTTGCTGTAATCATACCACTGCCGAAAAGTATATGGACTAAACGGGCGATCCCACACACGGGAG
This sequence comes from Kiritimatiellia bacterium, assembly GCA_017999015.1. Taxonomy (GTDB): domain Bacteria; phylum Verrucomicrobiota; class Kiritimatiellia; order RFP12; family UBA1067; genus DUPH01. Next base: position 13,687 of record JAGOBZ010000023.1, on the reverse strand, counting down.
GGACGAGCGTCTGCTCGTCCAAGGGCAAGCAGACGCTTGCCCCTCCCGTGTGTCTGATGCCCGTATATAGTCTAAGAACTTTTCGGCAGTGGTATCAGAAGGCTGAGACGAAAAACCGGTAAGGCGGTCTCGCCGAGACCGCCCTACCGGTTTGAAAGACCCCTATCGGAAAGTCCGACCAGTCTGACTCTGCTAGGAACAAGAAACCTGGAACCAGAAACCTGGAACCAGATTCCTAGCCGCGGACCTTGCCGTCCTTCTTGCGCTTTTCGATGATCGTCTCGGAGAGTTCGAAGGGCACGCCCTCGTAGCGTTCGAAGGTCATCGTGAAGGTGCCGCGTCCCTGCGTGACCGTGCGGATCGCGTTGGAGTAGCCGAACATCTCGCCGAGCGGGACAAAGCCGCGCACCAGCTTGCTGCCGCCCTTGTCGTCCATGCCCTCGACGCGGCCGCGGCGCGAGCAGATCGACCCGGTCGCCGTGCCCATGTACTCTTCGGGAACCGCCACCTCGACGCTCATGATCGGCTCGAGGAGCTGCGGATTACCCTTGAGGAAGAGCTGCTTGAAACACTGACGCGCGCACTCGATGAAGGCGAATTCGTTCGAGTCAACCTCGTGGTAGGAGCCGAAATAGACGGCCACTTTGACGTCCACCACCGGGAAGCCGCCGCAGGGACCGCTCTCCATGGCCTTGATGACGCCCTTCTCGACGGCCGGGATATACTCGTTGGGGATCACGCCGCCCTTGACTTCGTTGACGAAGGAGAAGCCGCGTCCCGGCTCTTGGGGCTCAAGGCGCAGGCAGACGTGGGCGTACTGGCCGCGTCCGCCGGACTGCTTGACGTGCTTGTATTCGCCCTCGATCTGGTGGCGGATGGTCTCGCGGTAGGCGACCTCCGGTTTGCCGACCTCGCACGCGACGCCGAATTCGCGGCGCAGACGGTCCACAATGATTTCGAGGTGCAGCTCACCCATGCCGGCGATGATGGTTTCGCCGGTCTCCTGGTCAAAGGTCACGACAAAGGTCGGATCTTCCTGCGCCAACGAATGCAGCGCGTTGCCGAGCTTCTCGTTGTCGCCGCGCGACGCCGGCCGGATGGCGATCGCGATCACCGGCGCCGGGAACTCGATCGACTCCAGCACAATCGGATTCTTCGGATCGCAGATCGTGTCGCCCGTGCGGGTCTTGGAGAGGCCGACCACCGCCACGATGTCTCCCGCGTAAGCCTCGTCCAGCGCCTCCTGGTGGTTGGCGTGCATACGGAACAGACGGCCGATGCGCCCGTCCTGATCCATCGTGCTGTTGAAGATCGAATCACCCACACGCAGCGTGCCGGAGTAAATGCGCACAAAGGTGATCTTGCCCATGTGCTTGTCCGAAAGAATCTTGAAGGCCAGGCCGGCAAAAGGATCCTTGTCGTCGGGTTGGCGCTTGGCCTCCGGGTTGTCGGCAGACGCCACGGCCCCGATGTCCAGCGGCGAGGGCAGGTAGTCGATCACGCCGTTGAGCAGTGGTTGGACGCCCTTGTTCTTGAACGCTGTGCCGCAATATGTCGGAACGATCGTGCGCGCGACGGTGCCTTTGCGCAGACCCTTCTTGATCTCGTCGATGGTCAGCTCGCCGGTTTCAAAATACTTGTTCATCAAGGCGTCGTCCTGTTCGGCCGCCTTCTCAACCATTTCGACGCGCAGGCGTTCGCACTCTTCGCGATACTCTTCAGGGATCTCGTCCTCGATGATCTTGACGCCACGTGAGGACTCGTCAAACGTTAACGCCTTCATCGTCAGCAAGTCGATCACGCCGCGGAACGTCTCGCCCGCGCCCATCGGATAAACCATGACGACCGGGTTGCCGCAGAGCGTGTCGCGGATTTCGTTGACCACGTTGAAGAAGTTCGCGCCGATACGGTCCATCTTGTTGACCATGCACAGCTTGGGCACGGCGTATTTCTCGCTCTGACGCCACACCTGCTCGGTCTGCGGCTGCACGCCGCCCACCGCGCAGAACAGGGCGATCGCGCCGTCGAGCACACGCAGCGAGCGTTCCACTTCGGCCGTGAAGTCCACGTGTCCGGGGGTATCGATCAGACTGATCTGGTGCTCGCGCCACATCACGGCGGTCGCGGCCGAGGTGATTGTGATGCCGCGCTCCTGCTCCTGCACCATGTAGTCCATGGTAGCCGCACCCTCGTGCACCTCGCCGATTTTGTAATTCTTCCCGGAATAGAAGAGGATGCGCTCGCTGGTCGTCGTCTTCCCCGCGTCGATGTGCGCCATGATGCCGATGTTGCGGACCTTTTCCAGCGGTGTGGTTCTGGGCATAATCTTGGACTCCTTGGATCGTTGCTCGCTTCCGGACCTCAGTCGCCGATCGACATGCCCGGATATGGGTCGGAACTTTTCCGCCGACCATCTTGCTCCCTGTCACGGGGCAATTAAAAGCGCGTATTTTTGACTTTTTTTTCAGGGTGTTCAAGTGCAAAACGCCAAAATCGCGTTTTTTTTGTTTTTGACCCCTTTTTCGGGGCAAAAAAGGCCTCTCACCACACAATCGGCTTGTACCCGCGAGCCTGCAAGTAGCGGTTCGCCTGTGAAAAATGCCCGCATCCGAAAAACCCTGCGTGCGCCGAGAGCGGAGAAGGATGCGCGGCTTCAAGGACCAGATGCCGTGAGACATCGATCAACGCTTTCTTACGGCGCGCATCGCGGCCCCACAGCATGAAGACCAGGTGGTCGCGCCGGGCGCTCAACCATTGGATCGTCGCATCGGTGAACGGTTCCCATCCCCGCCCGCGGTGGCTGCCTGCGTGCCCGGCCTCGACGGTCAACGTGGCATTCAGCAGCATCACGCCTTGGCCGGCCCAGCGCTGCAGATGGCCCGCTGCAGGTATCGGCGCGCCGGTGTCGCGCTGGACCTCGCGAAAGATATTCCGCAGGCTCGGCGGCAAGGGCACCGTGTCGCTCACCGAAAAAGCCAACCCGTGCGCCTGCCCGGGGCCGTGATAAGGGTCCTGACCGAGGATCACGACCTTCACCGTGTCGGGATCCAGCGCGTAGGCGTTGAAGAGGTCATCCTGAGGCGGATAAACGGTTTGCGTGGCATACGCCGTCTCCAAGAAATCCATCAGCGCCTTAAAGTAAGGTTTCTGGAATTCGTCTTGCGTGAACTCTGCCCATGAACCATGCATGCGCATCGCCTCCGTCCCCCGTTCCCCGCCCGGGCGCCTCGGGCCATCAGGCATCATGCGCCAGCCGCGCTTCCAGCGCCTCAACACGCGCCTTGAGCTTTTCAACCAGACGCGGCAGCAGCAGCGTGCCGGCAAACTCGCGCTTGGGCAGGGCCGGCAGGCCGAGCACATACTCGCCGGGCGGCACATCCTTGGAGAGGCCGCTCTTGGGGCCGACCTGCGCGCGGTCACCGATGGTGAGGTGGCCGGAGATGCCGGCCTGCGCCCAGATCAGGCAGCCGGAACCGATGCGCGTGCTGCCCGCCACGCCAGCCTGGGCGATGACGCCGCTGAAATCGCCGATCTGCACGTTGTGGCCGATCTGCACAAGATTGTCGATCTTGGTGGCATTGCCGATGCGGGTACGGCCGAAACGCGCACGGTCGATCGTCGTGTTGCAGCCGACCTCCACATCGTCGCCCAACTCAACGATGCCGAGCTGCGGGATCTTCTCTACCGCGATCGTGCCGTCCGGCTTAAACACAGGGTTGTATCCGTAGCCGTCGCCGCCGACGCGCACGCCCGAATGCAGGATCACGCGTCGTCCGAGCAGGCACCCCTCGCGGACAGTGACCTGCGGATAGAGGTGGCAGCCCTCGCCCAGCCGGACACGCTGGCCGATAAAAACCTGCGCCTCGATCACGGAGCCGTCGCCGATCTCGGCACCCGCCTCGATGACCGTCCACGGCCCGACATGCACGTCACGGCCCAGCCGGGCGTCGTCCGCGATCACGGCGGTGGGATGGATGCCGGGGGTGCGCACGACCGGTGGCGGCGCGAACCACCGGGCGGCCTGCGTGCAGGCGGCGTCCGGATCCTTTACGTAAATCCGCGCCGGCGCCGTGCATTCACCCTGCCATCCGGCCGGCACCAGCACCGCGCTCGCGCGCGTGCTTGCCGCCATACGGGCGTATTTGGCGTCCTTCACGAACGACACGTCGCCGGGGCGCGCCTCCTGCAGGCTGGCCAGCGCGCACACTTCCAACGCGCCGTCGCCGGACAGATCGCCCCCCAGTCGCTCAGACAATTCCCTGACGGTCATCGCATCACCCTCTTCTTAAAACACCGAGAGCACGGAGACCACAGAGGAGAATGGGTTTTCTCTGTGCCCTCTGTGCTCTTTGCGGTTATCCCAGAATCCTACTTCTTCTCGGCGGCGGCCTTTTCGGCCTTTTCCTTATCGGCCTTCTCCTGCGCTTCTTTACGCAGTTTCGGATCCACGCCCATGCGTTTGAGGACCTCATCGGTCACATCCAGCTTGGGGTCGAAGTAGGCGATGGTCGTGCCGTCGAGCATGACGCTGACATTCGTCTCCTGGGCGTATTTGGTGAGCACCTCACGAATGTCGCCGGTCACCTGGCGCAGCAGGCGCGCATCGAGGTCGCCCAGCTCGCGCTGCAGCTTCTGCATCTCCTGACGCAAGTCGCGGTCAGCTTCGGCCAGCACGTCGCGATGCTTCATGGCCTTGTCCTCGGCCTCCGCCTTGGCCTTTTCATTGAGGGCCGGGTTGCGCGCTTCTTTGACCGCTTTCTCATACTCGTCACGCAGTTCCTCGAAGCGGTCGCGCTGCTTGTCGAGCTTGGCCTGGAACTCCTTTTCGGTGTCCTGCATCAGTTTGCGGTCGCGCTCGCGGCTCGGGTGGAAACGCACCAGATCCACCATGTTGACCACCGCGGTCTTTTCCTGCGCCATCATCACGGTGGCGGCCAGAGCCGCCGCCAGCATCACCATCATCTGTTTCATACGTGTCCTTCTTGCCACATGGCAAACGGGCGGACGGTTGAACCGCCCGCCCGTCTTCAGGTCCTTATTCAAAGCCGATCGCGAACGAGAAGACTTCGTCGTCCGTGTAATCGTCATCTTCAACCACCGGCACGGCGAAATCGAAGCGGATCGGGAAGCCCGGGATGTCAATGCGCAGGCCCACGCCGGCCGTCACGCACACATCGGACAGCTCGGGATCAAAGGCGTCCTCCCCGATCGAGCCCACATCCATGAAGGTCGCAAAGCGCACCGCCTTGAAGACCGGGATCGTGTACTCCGCCGTGAGCAGCGCCAGCGTTTCTCCGCCGATCGGCGCGTGGCCCTTGCTGTCGTTGCCGCGGAACACCTTGGGGCCGATGTCACGGTACTCGATACCGCGCACGGTACGCGGGCCGCCCAGGAAAAGGCGCTCGTAGATCGGCACTTCGTCATCACCGTAGGAATCCACAGTCTCCACGCGGCCGCGCAGACTCAGCACATGCTTGTACCACGGCATACGGAACCAGTGGCGGTAGTTGGCGCCCAGCTTGTAGTACTCGGTCTCGCCGATGCCGCTCTCGGAGGCCTCGCCGAAGACCGTCGTCTGGTACCCCTTGGTCGGGATGAAGGCGTGGTCGCGCGTGTCGTGCGCCCAGTAGAGGCGCAACACGCTGTTGAGGGCGTCGCCGAAATCATCCTCCTGCCACTTGAAATATTTGTCGGCGTCACCGTCCCAACTGTCGGGCACGGCCGACTCCATGCCTTCGGCGTCGGCGTACCACTCGCTGTTGTTGACGTCGTCCATCTCAACCAGCTCGAGGGTGTAGCGCATGCCGACGCGTCCGACCTTGACGGGATAAGAGAGCCCGACCGACCCGCCGGTGCGGATCTCATCGTACTGATCATACCAGCGCATGCGGCGATAAGCCTCGACGGTCAACGCCAGCGGCCTGTCCAGGAACCAGGGTTCAGTCCAGGAGACCTCGGCGGTCTGGCGTCGCGAACCGAGTTCCACGCCCAATCGCGCCTTCTGCCCGCCGCCCGTGAAGTTCGGCCAGTTCAGGATGTCGAAGTTGCTCTGGGTGATTTCCAGGAAGCCCACCACGTTATCGATGCTGGACACGCCCGCGCCGACCATGAAGTTGCCGGTACGCTGCTCTTCAACCTCATAAACCAGATCGCGCACGCCGGCCTTGTCGGTCTGCTCGGAGTAGTGGCGCACGGTCTTGAAGTACTGCAGGTTCTTCAGGCGGTTCTCGCTGCGCTCGATGCGCGGCTCATTCATGATTTCACCGGGGCTGACCATCACCTCGCGGCGGATCACCTTATCCTTGGTTTTGTTGTTGCCGCGGATCACGATGTTGCGGATGTAGACCAGTTCGCCCTCGCGCACCTCGTAGGTGATCGCCATGCGGCCCGGCTTGCCCGGCACGGTTTCCTTGAGCGCGCGCACGGCGGTGTCCACGTAACCGCGCGAACCGTAGTAGTCGCGGATGTCTTTAGCCGCGTCGTCGATCGTCTGCTGACCAGCCACCGCGTCGATCTTGAGCCGCTCGCCCGACGCCAGCACCTCACGCTCAGGGAAGAGCTTCACGCCGCGGATTGCGGTCGCATCAACCGTGTACTGGTCGCCTTCGGTGACCGCGAAGACCACATCCACCTTCTCCTTGCCGACCTTTTCCATGGCCGGAGCGGCCACGCGCGCGTCCAGATAGCCAGCGTTCTTGTAGACATCCTCGGCCATCTGGCGCGCGTCTTCAAGATCCTGAGCCGAGACCGGCGTGTCGGTGAACCAACCGCGCGGATCGTACCACGGACGCTGACCGAAGGAGGAGCGCAGTTCTTTGTCAGGAATCGAGACGTTGCCGGTAAAACGGTATTTGCGCACCTTGGCGCGCTCGCCCTCCTCGACGGTAAAGACCACGTTCGCCGCGCCGGCGCTGTTCGGGATCGGCTGGATTTCGGCACCGATCTTGACGTTCGGGTAAAATTTCTTCACGTATTCGTCGCGGATCTTTGAGGCCTTGGAGGAGAGGACAGGCTCATCGATGTAATCACCGCTCTTCAGCTCGGAGAGCTTGCGGATCTTGCGCTCACTGAGGGACTCGGCGCCTTTGATGGCCAGCGGCTCTTGGAAGCGGTAACGGCGCTTCACCACATAGACCACGCGCACGCCGCCCTCGACTTTCTCCAGTTCCACGCCGGCATAGCCGTAGCGGCCGGTGTCCAGCAACGCGCGCACATCTTTGGAGAGCGCCTCCTGCGACAGGTTGGCCCCCGGCTGCACACTGCAGAAGGAAAGAACATCCGTCGCATCGGTCCCGAACTGGTCCAACACGCGAACCGACACATCTTTGACCAAGGTTTCGGCACCCATCACACAAGCAGCCGAAAACATGACGGCCACCGCCCACGCACGAATAGACATTCGCATCGGTTCCACTCCTCATCTTCCGCACCAACGCTCATCGACCAACGTTGAGCGTGTTGCGTTTACTTGACACCTGATTAGAATCGAAGATTGCGAAATTAAACCCCATCCCAAGCAGGAATACAAGCCCGGATTCATCCGGACGCAGCCAACGACGATTCCCCTATTGCCCAACCCCACCCTTCAAGCCTATGATAACCCGTGTATGCAATACTGGAAGGTTCTTTTTGTAAAGCCCCGAACCGAGAAGAAAGTCGCCGAATACTGCCAGCTCTACGGGATCACGCACTACCTGCCGCTGCGCGAGAAGACGCGCACCGCGCAGCGCCGCAACGTCACGGTGCGGCTGCCGGTCTTCCCGGGCTACGTTTTCGCCCGCGTCACACCCGGCCAGCGCCTGACGTTGCTCCAGACCAACCTGCTCGTGCGTGTCCTGGAGCCGGAAAACCCGCGCCGCATGCTGCGCGACCTGGTGATGGTGCGGCGCGCGCTGCGTGCCAATCCGGCGCTCGAGGCGGTCAAGCCGCTGACTGCGGGACGTCTGGTGCGCATTATCGGCGGCCCGTTCCAAGGCGTGGAAGGGCGCGTCGCGCGGCTGGCCGGCACGCTGAAGGTCGTGCTGAACGTGGACATGATCGGCCAGGCGATCTCTGTGACCGCTGAAATCGGCCAGGTCGAGATCCTCTAAACCTTTGCCTCTTCCCCCCGTTTTCGCTAAACTGGGGACTATTATGAAACAGGAAGGTGAATGGCTATGGATGCCTTACTTGATCTATTGAAGAAAAACGCCCGCGAATCCGACGCGACGCTCGCCAAGCTGCTGGGCACCACCGAGCAGGAGGTGCGGGCGCGCATCGCCGCCTATGAACAGGAGGGCGTGATCCGCGGCTTCCAGGCGCTGCTCAACACCGACCGTCTCGACACCAACGACGTGCGCGCGGTGATCGAACTGCGCATCCGCCCGGAGCGCGAGGGAGGCTTTGACCGTGTGGCCGCGCGCATCGGCAAGTTCCCCCAGGTCGAGTCCATGTACCTGATGTCCGGTGCCTACGACCTGCTGCTCTTCGTCAAGGGCGCGAGCCTGCAGGAAGTCGCGAATTTTGTCAGTGCGCGGCTCGCCCCGCTCGGCGGCGTGCTCTCGACGGCCACTCACTTCATGCTGAAAACCTACAAGGACCAAGGCGTCCTGATGGAAAGTGAACCCCATGACGACCGACTCCAAGTCTGCCCCTGATTTTGTGGCTCCGCATGTGCGGGGCCTGCCCAAGTCCGGCATCCGCGATTTCTTCGACATCGTCGCCGGCCGCAAAGACGTGATCTCACTGGGCATCGGCGAGCCGGACTTCCAGACCCCGTGGCACATCCGCGAGCGGGCGATCGAGGCGATCGAGCGCGGCGCCACGCGTTACACGTCGAATCTCGGGGCACCCGAGCTGCGCCAGGCGCTCGCCGCGTACATGCGCCAGTCGTTCCAGTGCGACTACGACTGGCAGCACGAGATCCTCGTGACCGTCGGCGTCAGCGAGGCGTTCGACCTCGCGATGCGCGCCGTCCTCTCGCCGGGCGACGAGGTGCTCTACCACGAGCCCTGCTTCGTGGCCTATGCCCCGCTCATCCGCATGGCCCACGGCGTGCCGGTGCCGGTCGAGACCTTCCGCAAGGATGACTTCCGGCTGACGGTCGCAGAGCTGGAGAAGAAGGTCACGCCGCGCACCCGCGCGCTGTTGCTCAACTTTCCGAACAACCCCACCGGCGCCACGCTCGACCGCGCGGATACTGAGGCGCTGGCCGATTTCGCGATCCGGCACAACCTGCTGGTGATCTCGGATGAAGTCTATTCGGAGCTGACCTATGAGGGCGGGCGCCACTCCATGGCGGCCATCCCGCGCCTGCGCGACCGGCTGATTTTCCTCAACGGTTTTTCCAAGGCGTGGTCGATGACCGGCTTCCGCTTGGGCTATGTCTGTGCGCCGGCGCCGCTGACCGACGCCATGATGAAGATCCACCAGTTCGGCATGATGTGCGCCTCGTCGATCAGCCAGACCGCCGGCCTCGAAGCGGTGCGCCACGGCGACGCCGCCATCGCAGAAATGCGCGACTCCTACCATCTGCGGCGCAACTTCGTCGTCGCCTCGCTCAACGAGATGGGGCTCGACTGCTTCATGCCGCGCGGCGCTTTCTACGTGTTTCCGTCGATCCGGTCTACCGGGCTCTCCTCCAAGGAGTTCGCCTTGCGCCTGCTCAACGAGTACAACGTCGCGTGTGTGCCGGGCGGCGCTTTCGGCGCCTGCGGCGAGGGGTTCCTGCGCTGCGCCTACGCCACCGGCATGGAGTCGCTCAAAGAGGCGATGGACCGCATGAGGACGTTCGTGTGTTCATTCGTGCATTAGTGCATTGGTGTATGAGTTCGGGAGTTGCCGTGCCCACTGCCCGGAAAAGGAGGAGCGAAACCATGAAGCTGCCACTCGCACTGCTCACCGCGCTCGTCGTCTGGGGGGGGTGCCGCTCCGCGAAGGACGACGACGGACCGGCCGCGGCCGCCCTGACGCCGGAAGCCTGCGCCGCGCTCGCGCCCGTCGAACGCATGGCCGTCGTCTCCGCCGAACTCAAAACCATCGGCACGGCAGTCAAGGCGTACCGGACGCGGCACGACGGCCGCTGGCCCACCAGCCTCTCCGTGCTGATCGTCGAACGGTTGCTGCCCGCCGGCGCGCTCATCTCCGCCGCCGACCCCAGCGGCGGCCGCGAGGGCGGCGTGCCTGATCGCTACGACACCTGGCAGCAGTCCGCCGAGACCGACGAGGCCAACAGCAGCTTTCTCTATGAACTCAGCGGCGCGGCCGCCACCTGGGACTGGAAGTCCTATCTCGCCGGCAAGCCGACGCTGGCCGCGCTCGACACGGACAAAAACGGCGAAGTCTCCTGGCAGGAGGCCAAGCTCTGGCAGTTCGCGCACGGCGACATTACGCAGACCAACGCGCCGGCCGCCTACGCCAGCAACCGATTCCCGGTCGTGCGCTGCTACTGGCACGCCTACCCCGGCTCCAAGGACGACCTCACGCAGCGTTCGGTCATCAGCCTCGCCGCCGACCTCGACACCGTCTTGCTCTCGCAACCGTGGTGGGAGAAAGATCTGCTGCCGGTCACGCTGCGGTAGCCTGTCAACACGCTGAGGAGAACCTGATGTGAAAAGCCGACTGCTCACGCTCTCTCTGCTTTGTGCCTGTCTCGGTACTGCCGCCCGTGCGCAGACCAACGCCCCCGCGCCCTACGGCCCCGTGCCGTCCGAGCGCCAGTTGCGCTGGCACGAGACGGAGATTTTCGCGCTGATCCACTACGGCCTGAACACCTACACCGACCGCGAGTGGGGCTACGGCAGCGAAGAGCCCGCGCTTTTCAATCCGGCCCGACTCGACGCCGGACAGGTCGTGGCGGCGCTCAAGCGCGGCGGCATGAACGGCGTCATTCTGGTGGCCAAACATCATGACGGTTTCTGCCTCTGGCCCACCCGGACCACCGAACACAATATCTCGCGGTCGCCCTGGCGCGGCGGCAAAGGCGATCTCGTGCGCGAGTATGCCGACGCCGCCAAGAAGCACGGTCTCCGCTTCGGGCTCTACTGCTCGCCCTGGGACCGCAACAGCGCGGCCTACGGCACGCCGGCCTACCTGCCGATCTACCACGGCCAGCTCCGCGAGCTGCTCACCCGTTACGGAACCCTCTTCGAGGTCTGGTTCGACGGCGCCAACGGCGGCGACGGCTACTACGGCGGCGCCCGCGAAAAACGCAACATCGACCGCTTCACCTATTACGACTGGCCCGCCACCTGGGGCCTGGTGCGCCAGCTCCAGCCCTCGGCCTGCATCTTCGGCGACGTCGGGCCGGACTGCCGCTGGGTCGGCAACGAAAAAGGGTTCGCCGCCGGGGAGAGCTGGGCCACCTTCACGCCCAAAGGCCGGACCGACCCCGCGCGTCCGGCCAACGGCGACTCTATGAACCACATCGAGGGCCCGGCCGGCCACCGCGACGGGACGGCCTGGATTCCGGCCGAGTGCGACGTGCCGCTGCGCAAGGGCTGGTTCTGGCACCCGAACGAAGACACCACCGTGCGCAGCCCGGCCCAGCTCATGGAGATCTATTTCAACAGCGTCGGCAAAGGCGGCTGCATGAACCTCGGCGTGGCGCCCGACCGCGACGGCCTGGTGTGCGCGGCCGACATCCGCTCGCTGGACGAGTTCGGCGGCCTGCTGCGTACCCTCTTCGCAAACGACCTCGCGCGCGGCGCGCGGGCCGCCGCCGATCCGGTGCGCGCCGCGCCGGCGGCCGCGCCGGACGCCCCCGCGCCCTTCGCGCCCTCGCGCGTGCTCGACGGCGACCGGTACAGCTTCTGGTCCACGGACGACGGCGTGACCAACGCCACCCTGACCCTCACCCTGCCGGCCGTCTCCGAATTCAACGTGATCCGCCTGCGCGAAAACATCAAGCTCGGCCACCGCGTGGATGCCTTCGTGATCGACACCTGGCAGGAGGGCGCGTGGCGCGAATACGCCAAGGGACAAAGCATCGGCGCATGCCGGCTCTTCCGGGGCCGCAAAGTCAAGAGCGACCGCATCCGCCTGCGCATCATTCAGGCCGCGGCCTGCCCCTGTATCAGTGAAGTCGGCTTATTCGCGATGCCGGCCGCCTTGAATTTTTCCTCGACGGAGCCCCCCGTTCTTGTGCATCCTGCGCATTGAAACGTAACAGCAGGTCTTTTTCGTTGTGTCCCATACCCCCATCTGATTTTTCCCCATGCTTTCCTCACAAGAGACCTCTGCATTAACCAGCATCCGGTCACGCTTCAGCCTGATCACGGGGCTGATGTTGCTTGTCCTGCTTTTCTCTGTCTATGTCGGCGGCCGGTACATTGTGGTGCAAATGATCCGCCAGACCGAAGAGAACATGCAGATGGTCGGGGATGACATCAAACGGCTCGTGCATGCCGAACTCAGGCGGCTAAATCTGCAGGCCAGTCGGCTCGCGGATCACGCATCTTCCGAGGAAGACAACCGTCTGGCCGACAGTCTCCGGCGCGCGTGCCTCTCGTCCGGCTCAGACACCACGCCGGTTCATCTCGCCCTGTTCGCGGCGGAAGACGGCCGTCTCATCAAAGGCTACGCATGCTCGGGCGGCCAAGATCCTGACGAGGTTGACGCCGAAGCCCTCTCTCCTTACCTGGCCAAAGACTCTGCCTTGCTGACCGCGCTGCGCAACGGCAAACCGGTGCCCGGCATGATCGTTTACCAAGGCTCGCTTTATTTCTTTTCTGCAAGGCCTGTTTTGACCCCGGAGTCCCGCGTCCGGGGTTTTCTCATGATCGGGTCCCAAGTGCAAAGCGCAACGTTTGTCAACCAAGTCACCGAGATCACGCCGGGCATGCATGTCAAGCTGGACCCGTTCGGAAGCCGGTCGGCTGCCGGCGCGCATGCCGTGAAAATGCGTAAGACGCCCTCCACTGTCGTCAATGATATGCTGACCTTTGCCTCGGGGGGGAGCTGGCATCTGGGCGACAACGCCTTCGAGATCGTAATCCCCGTGACCGACGTCCTTGGGCAGAAAGTGACAGCCCTCACCGTCCGAATGCCCGGATCGTTTACCGCGCGCGCCAGTCTCGCGCTCGGCTGGCTGACCTGCTTCATCGCCGCGGTGGGCATCGTTTTCGTGATCCCGATTTTCTGGATCCAGTCGCGGTTAATCCTGAATCCGCTTTGCACGCTAGCCCGGCAGATCCGCGAGATCGGCGAACATCATTTGGACGGAGCGTGCCCGGCCATCAACTGGCCGCACAACGACGAATTCGGCATTCTCGCTAGAAGTGTCAATGAGATGATCGGGGCGTTGGCGCTCAAAACGCGACAGAACGAACAGGGTGAACAGAGTCAACGCGCGCTGATCGCGGGCATGCCGGACGGACTCTGCGTGTTCGACGCCCAAGGACGTCTGGTCTCACTCCGCAAGCAGCCTGATTATGCGCTCCCCATTCCGGGACTCGTCACGGGGCAGCCCCTTTCTCCGCCCATTTTCCCGGAGAGCGATTGCGAGGCGTTCCGCCGGGTCTTAGGCGAGGCCTTCCGTTCGGACCGCACCCAAATGATGATGCTGTGTTGCCGGGAGGCGGACGGTTCATACCGCCACTTTGAAACGCGTATCAGCCGCATGGATGAAGGGCCGGCCGGGGTGGTCTTGCGTGATGTCACCAAAGGACGGCGCGCACGCGGGGCACGGGAAAATGTCGAGGCGCACCTG
>JAGOBZ010000372.1 GCA_017999015.1 Kiritimatiellia bacterium | reverse complement strand
TTGCGCACCGCCTGCTTGAAGACTTCGTTGCCCTGCATGGTGATGTAGCGGCCAGGCACGTCGGGATTGGGGCGGATGCCGCTGTTGGCCAACTCCAGCAGATCGGTCAGGTTGCCGTCGCCGCCCAGCTTCGCGGAAAGCACGCCTTCCTTGTCGGCCTGGTGCGCGCTGAACACGGCGGCACCCGCGCCGTCTCCGAAAAGGATGCAGGTGTCGCGGTCCTTCCAGTTGACGATCGCACTGTTCACCTCGGCGCCGATGACCAGCACATTCTTCATCAGGCCCGACCGGATCATGCCCCAGGCGAGGCTCGCGCCGTAGACGAAGCCGGTGCAGGCGGCGCTGATGTCCAGCACGCCCGCGTGGACGGCCCCCAGGGCCTTCTGCACCAGACAGGCCACCGACGGGTAGATCGTGTCAGGCGTGGAGGTCGCGACCAGGATCAGATCGATCTGGTCCGCCGTCAGGCCCGCCTGAGCCAAGGCCGCGGCGGCCGCCCGCGCGGCAAGGTCGGAGGTGTACTCGCCCGGCGCGGCGATGCGCCGCTCGCGGATGCCCACACGCTGCTGGATCCAGGCGTCGCTGGTCTCGACCATCTTCTCCAGATCGGCGTTGGTCAGCCGTTTTTCAGGCAGCGCCTTGCCGACGCCGGTGATTTTTGCTGTCAATGTACGTTCACTCATGCGCGTGTCCACTGGGTTTGTCTTTGATAAGAAAGGGCTAAAGTATATAATATTCCGCCATTCGCAACAATAGGGGATGCGCGGATAAAGGGGAGCCCAAAATGATCAAACGGACGGGGATTGCCGTGACGGGTCTGCTGCTGGCGCAGGCCCTGCTGGCCGGGGCCGACCGCCTGGCGCGGGTCGATGCCGAGGGCGTGCTGCGCTGGACCGACACCGGCGGCGAGGTCGCGCTGCTGGGGGTCAACTACTACACGCCGTTTACCATCGACCACGCGGCGCTCAAGCGGCTGGGCCGCGACCACCGGCAGGTCATGCGCGACGACGTGGCCCATTTCCGCCGCCTCGGCCTGGGCTGCATCCGCGTCCACTGCTTCGAGCGCCAGTTCAGCGACCGCGAGGGCAACCTGCTCGACAACGAGCACCTGGCGCTGCTGGATGAGCTGATCGATGTCTGCCGCGAGCAGGGGCTCTACACCGTGCTCACGCCGATCGCCTGGTGGGGCGGCGGCGTCTGGACCGACCGCACGCAGGGCTTCTCGGACGTTTATCCGATGCGCCAACTGACCGCCGACCGCGCCACCTGGCCGGCCCAGGCCCGCTTCCTGAAGCAGTTCGCGGAGCACGTCAACCGCATCACCGGCCGCCGCTATGCCGACGACCCCTGCGTGCTGGCCTTTGAATGCATCAATGAACCGCTCTACCCGCCGGACACGCCGGACAGCCTGGTGACCGACTACATCAACACGCTGACGGACGCCCTGCGCGCGAGCGGCACCACCAAGCCCATCTACTACAACGCCTGGCACGGGCGTAATGCCGCCGCCGGCGCCTCGCGCGCAGATGGTGTCACCTGCGTCACCTATCCCACGGGACTGGTCGCGGGGCGCGAGCTGGAAGGCCCGCAGCTCAGCCGCATCCGTGCCTCCTCGCTCCAGCCCGACGCCTCGATCGCGCGCAAGTCGCGCATGGTCTACGAGTTCGACGCCGCCGACATGAACGGCTCCTACATGTACCCGGCCCTCGCCCTCCTGTTCCGCTCCGAAGGGGTGCAGGTCGCCTCCCAGTTCCAGTACGACCCCCTGCCGCTGGCGGACGTGAACCACAACTGGCAGACCCACCACCTGAATCTGGTCTACACGCCGAACAAGGCGCTTTCGCTGGCTGTCGCCGCCGAGGTCTTTGCCCGCGTGCCGCGCGGCGCACCGTTCACGCCGGCCGACACCGAGATGCGTTTCCCGCCGTTCCGCGTCTCGGCCGCTGAGGATCTTTCGGAGCTGGTGACCGAGACGCGCTACCTTCACAGCAATGCCACGCAGACGCCCCCGCCCGCCCCGGCTCGGCTGGAGCGGGTGTGGGGGTGCGGCGTCTCGCCGCTGGTTCCGGCGTGCGGCAGCGGGGCTTATTTCCTGGACCGCGCGGCGCCCGGCGTCTGGCGCCTGCAGCTCTATCCCGATATCTTTACCGTGGCCGATCCCTTCACCGGCACGCCGGAACCCAAGGTGCGGGTGCTGCCGGGACGTCCCGCCCTGACGCTGCGCCTGCCGGATCTGGGAGCGCGCTTCGCCGTGTGGGCGTTTGCCGGCGGCCGCGCCGGGGAGCGTCTCGCGGGCGCCCGCGACGGCACCTTCACGGTTGCGCCCGGCGATTATCTGCTGACCCGTGACGACGCCGCGCCATCCGCCGAGACCGTGAGCCGCGCGGCGGCGCTGGCCCCGCGCTGGGTCGCGCCGCCGCCCGCCCCCGAGACCGTCGGCCCGCTGCTGCGCGCGACCGCGCGGCCGCAGTGGCGCGCCGGCCGGCCGCTGGAGCTGCACGCCGAAGCCGCGCTCGCCACGCAGGTCACCGCGCGGCTGGTGTCGGCCGGCGGCCGGCGTGCGGAGGTGACGCTGGCGCGCGCGGAACAGCCGGCGCGCGCGTCCCGCCGCTTCACGGGCACGCTGCCGGGCGACGCGCTCGCGCCCGGCGCGTGGGGCATCACCTTCCGCGCGTCCGGCGCGGGCGGCGTGACCGAGTATCCGGACGCCGCGACCGCCGGCGCGAGCTGGTTCCCGACGGAACCGCCCCGGACGGTTGCGCTCATCCGCCTGCCGGAACAGCCGCCGCGCCCCGCCGTTCACGGCACCGGGGACGCCTCGGTCACATCGGTCCGGGATGGTGCGCGGTACGCGCTGCGGCTGACGGTCGCGGACGTGGGCGCCGGACGGGCCGCCGCCGGCTATTCGCTGCCGTTCGCGGCGGACCCCGCCGCGCTCCGGCCGGCGGACCGCAACGGGGCGCCCGTGCCGCTGGGCTGGGGCCTGCGCATCGTCGCGCGCGGCGGCGCGTCCGGCGCGCGCGCCGAGCTGGGCTTTCGCATGAAGAACGGCCAGGGATTGGGCTGCAACCTGCGCGTCGGCACCGGCTGGAGCGAGACGGTCATCCCGGCCGCCGAGCTGCTCCCGTTGTGGGGGCTGCCCGCGCGCGACGCCTTCCGCTGGAGCGAGGTCGAGCGCCTCAGCGTGCTGACCGGCGCATGGCTGTTCCCGCAGGGTCCGCCGGCGCACGGCGTGAGCATCGATCTCGCCGCGCTGGAGTGGGTGGCGCTGACGCCGGCGCTGCGGCTGGACGCGGTGGCCGATGACGGGGCCTGGAGCCTGTTCGACACCGCCGCCTGGCTGCGCGTGCCGCTTTGGCAGGCACCCTTGCGGCGCTGGGGGCTGAGCGATGACGAGGGCCGCCCCGCCGTGCATCTGGGCGCGGAGCGGTTCGACGGCGAACACGGCAGTCTGTCGCTGCGCGTGCCGTGCGATGGCCGCACCTGCGCGCGGCTGTGGCGGACCGAGGGAGCCGACGCGGTGCTGGTCGTCCGCGCGCGGGCGGCGCAACCCCGGACGACCGCCTTCGAGCTGGCTTTGATCGAAGACGACGGCGTGGCGTGGGGAATGAGTGTCCCGCTGGCCGCCGCCTGGCAGACGCACCGCATCCCGCTGCGCGCGCTGAAGCTCTTCACGCAGTGGGACAGCACGATGGCCGGCCGGGCCGGCCCGCACCTGCGGCTCTCGCGCCTGGCGACGGTCAACGTCTG
>JAGOBZ010000371.1 GCA_017999015.1 Kiritimatiellia bacterium | reverse complement strand
CCTCAACCTGAGTTTAAACCGGCTTTTTGAGCGCCGGCGCGGTCAGGAACTGGCGGGCGTGCTAGTGTTGACGGACGCGATCGACACGCGCGAGAAGAAAGACACCTGGGCCGAAATGAGTTGGCCGACACCCCTCTATGTCGCAGAACTGGAAAAGCCCGGCCTGCCCGACGACAAGCCCGACATGCGCGTGGACATGGTCGATACGCCGCGGCGCGCGATCGTCGGATGGGATACGGCAATGTCGGTCACGGTCGCCGGACAGGGCGGTAAGGGCGAACCCTTTCAGGTTCAACTGCTCAAGACCGGCAAGGAGATCGACAAGGTTGCGGTCCAGCTTCCTCCCGAGGGCGGCAGCCGCGACGTGCAATTCAAGCTTTCCCATCCCGAAGTGGGCAGCGAAACCTACACCGTGCGTATCCCGGTCCTGCCCGGCGAAGTGCAGACCAACGATAACGAACTCGTGGTTGCTGTCGATGTCCTGGACGCCAAGAACCGTGTGCTGTTCCTTGAAGACGTGCCGCGTTTCGAGAGCAAGCACTTCGCCCGCACGCTGTTCGCCAACAAGGACATCACACCGCTGGCGTTCTTCCAGATGCCCAGCCGGACCGCCCCCGGCACCAAAGAGTGGATCGCGTACGGCGACCGTCAAGGACTCGTTTTCGACCTTACGCCCGAACAGCTCAGCCTCAACAAGATTATCGTGCTGGGCGACTTCGATGCCGAAGCGCTCTCGGCTGAACACTGCCGTGCAATTCTTGGCTTTGTCGAAAAGGGCGGCAGCCTGATCCTGCTCGGCGGGCAGAAGCTGTGGGGTTCTGCCGGTATCGCTCAAACGGAACTCGCCAAGCTGTTGCCTTTTACACGCGCCGGTGCTCCGGCGCTGGAGGGCAGATTCAACGTCGCTTGGACCGCCGAGGGGCGCGCCCATCCCGCCCTGGCCAACAATCCCGATATGCCGGCCGCCTTGCCTCCTGTTCTCTCCGTCTTCACCGGCGTCACCCTCTCCGGCGGCGCGTTCGCACTGGCCGAGGCCCAGACCGACAGCGGCAGCCACCCGCTCCTGGTCTCGCGCGTCTACGGCCAGGGCAAGGTGCTGGCCGTGCTGACCGACTCGCTCTGGCGCTGGGTCATGCAGCCCGGCGATGACAAGCCCTACCCGAAGTTCTGGCGTCAGATCGTGCAGTGGATGTCGCCGTCTGAAAGCGACCTCGACAAGTATCATCTCGAACTCTTTACCGACGCCGGCACGATCGCCGTCGGCGATCCCGCGATCCTGCAAAGCCGTTTGGTCATCCCGCCTAACGAGACCCGCAAGAACTGGAAGGTGTCGTGCGAGATCACAACGCCCTCCGACCGCATGATCCCGCTCACCATGTCCGGACGCACGATCCAAGCCTCGGGCGGCGCAGAAATCCCGGGCTACGTGGCCGAGTTCATTCCGAACGAGCCCGGTAACTACCGTGCCATGGCGACCGTCGAAATTGACGGCAAGAAGGTGCTGTCCACCCCGTGCCTCTTCACGGTGCGCGCGACCTCGCAAGAGATGGTGCTGAAACCCATCAACGACAAAGTCTTGAAGGCGCTGGCCCGCTCGAGCGGCGGACGTTACGGCACGCCGGATGAAATTGACGCCACCCTTCAGGAGTTGCGCGTCAACGAACGGCGCGAACGCAAACTCGAATACCATTCGCTTTGGCAAACCCCGCTCGTGCTGGCTTGTCTGATCGCGCTGTTGGCGATAGAATGGGTCGCGCGTAAATTGAAAAACATGTCGTAAACGAACGCAAGGAGACGCCATGCACGCCAAACGCAATCTCTTTTGGACCGCAGCGCTGTTCCTCGGCATCTGCGCGTTACACCCCGCGCATGCACAGAAAACAGCTCCCGAAGAACTGAACCTCGTCAAAAACGGGCACTTTGACGACCCGACCGACCCGCTCAACCATTGGATCTACGTCTTCGACCACAACAAGCACTACCAGAAAAACCACACCTACGTGTCGGTGGTAGAAGACAAAGCCTCCATGCGGCCGCATGTGTTGCGTCTGGACGCCACGGTCCACACCGTGTGCATCAACCAGGGCGTGCAGGTTTACACAGCGCCTATCCGGTTCGACCCAAAGAAGAAATACATGATTTCGCTCTCGGCGCGGTCGATCGGCACGACAGGCGGACCGGGGCCCAAGTGCCGCATCTATCCGATCGGCTACCGGTGGCACCCGCGTGCGGTCAAAAGCAACACGCCCGCCTTCGCCGACCTGCGCGAAGCCGTGCGTTTTCAGGTCATCTACTTCAACAGCGCCGAAACCGGCGAGTTTTCACACGTGCCGAAACAGTGGAAGCGGGTTGAGCGTGTCATCCCGACTTTCGGTCGCTCCGAACTGCAGCAGAGCCATCTGGAGAACTGCGAATGGCTGATGCTCAAGATTCTGGCGCTCGATGCCACCGGCGTCGATAAATGCAACACAGGCTATCTCTACGTCGATGATGTCAAGATCGTTGAGATCGGCTTGGCCGATGAGGTCAAGATCACCGCAGGTGCCGCGACCAAGGGATTCGACGGCAAGTCATGGACGGGCAGCAAGCCGGGCGCGAACAAACCCTTCGTGCCGATCGGTGGTCCTAAACCCTCCCGCAAGACGAAGTAGCGCGTCTCTCCTTAGCGCGCCTCGAGCTTGACCCGCACCGGGAAATGATCCGAGTAGCCGGTCTTGAAGGCGTTGCCTTTGGTTTTGCTGCGCACAAAACGGAACGGGATGGGAATACCATCCGCATCATGCTGTGCCGGTGTTTTGAACACTGAGTAGCCGTCCTTCGCCACACGCCAAGGCGCTCCCGGCTCAACACCGTCCAACATGCCGCGCGTCGCACTGATCGAGTCCATGACGTTCCATTTCTTGCCCGCCGCATAGTAATAGGTGGCCCTGCTTTCCTTGGGCAGACTGGCAGCCAGATTGAAGAGAAAACGGCCGCTCGTGTCCGCGCGCACGCGCTTTTCGTCGGGCACGAATCCGGCCGCATCGACCAGTATCGGGGACTCCGGCGCATCGTTGAAATCACCGGCCACCAGCACGGCGGCAGCCGGCTCACGCGCCAGCCGCGCATCCAGATACGCGCGCACGGCAACAGCCTCCCGCCGGCGAACCTCGTCACTTTCGGATTTCTTTCCGAGCTGTGATTTCCAGTGGTTGACCACGACCGTCAGGGCTCGCCCATCGACAATGAACTCGCATGCCAGTACCTCGCGCTGGCCTGCGGCGGTTTGCAGCCAGTTCGTGGAGACCGGTGCCAGGCGCGCCATCACCGCCACATCAATCCCCCGTTTTTCACGGCCGTCACGGTGAACGATGACCGGCAGCGCACAGGCATGGCGCGACAGCAGGGCTGCCGACAAATCCTCAAGCACGCGCCGGTTTTCAATCTCGGTCAGACAGAGCACATCCGGCTTCATGCGCGCAATAACCTCGGCGAGATGCTCCAGTTTCAGACGGTAACGCGCGGGTGTCCAACGTACCCAGCCACTCGGTGTATAGGCGTCATCCCCTTCGTTGTCGGGGTCGTCTTCGGTGTCGAAGAGGTTCTCGACATTCCAACTGGCGACGACCAGTGTCGGGTCGGCCCCTTGCGCGACGAATGCCATCCACACGGCAAACAACAGGTATACGGCCCTCATTCGCCGGCCTCCAGCGCGGGCGCCACGTCCAGCCGCATCGCCGCCTCGCCGGTGACACCGACGCCCATGCCGGCCAG
>JAGOBZ010000022.1 GCA_017999015.1 Kiritimatiellia bacterium | reverse complement strand
AAGCCGGGCGCCAGGCGCGGCAACTTGCCGCCGGTTATGCTTTGGCCGCTGCCGTGTCGGGCCGCGAGCCGGCTAGCTTCGCCCGGTCTCTGGAACTCGGGAAAAGAGGCCAGTTCTTATTATTAGGGGTGATGCCTCCTTGGCTCCCGCCGACCGTTCCCCAGTCGACAGGCGCCGCCGGAAACGACTTGCACGCGCGCACACCCTGCCGGTAAGAAAGAAGCGATCCGTTGATCCCAGCACCATGAGATCCGCAAACACTCAAGGTGAACGACCTGCCATGAAATGCCTCCTCCTCCCCGCCGTTCTGCTGTTGGCGCCGCTGGCCGCGCTGCACGCGGCGGACTTGCCCGCGAAACCCAACCTCGTTTTCATCCTCGCCGACGACCTCGGCTGGGCGGACACGACGTTGTACGGACACACGAAGTTCTACCAGACGCCCCACCTGGAGCGGCTGGCCAAACGCGGGATGACGTTCACCCGGGCCTATGCCGCCAGCCCGCTCTGTTCGCCCACCCGCTCGGCCATCCTCACCGGCCTCAGCCCCGCCCGCACGGGCGTCACTACGCCCAACTGCCATCTGCCCGAGGTCGTGCTCCAGGCAACTACCGGCAAATCCGCGGCGCCAGCCCAGAAGTCCATCCAACCGGCCCCGGCCACGCGCTTGAAAACGGAATATCGCACGCTGGCCGAAGCCCTGAAAGAAGCCGGCTACACCGCTGGGCACTTCGGCAAGTGGCATCTCGGCCCGGAGCCGTTTTCGCCGCTGCAGCAGGGCTTCGACGTGGACGTGCCGCACTGGCCTGGCCCCGGTCCGGCGGGAAGTTATGTGGCCCCCTGGAAGTTCAAAGACTTCGATGCCGATCCCGGCGAGCCCCGCCAGCACATCGAGGACCGCATGGCGAAAGAAGCCGTGGCCTGGATGGAGAAGAACCGCGACCGCCCGTTCTACCTGAACTACTGGATGTTCAGCGTCCACGCGCCGTTTGACGCCAAGAAGGCGCTGATCGAGAAGCATCGCGCCCGGGTCGATCCCGCCGATCCGCAGCGCAGCCCCACCTACGCGGCGATGATCGAGAGCATGGACGATGCGGTCGGCACGCTGCTCGACGCGCTCGACCGCTTTCACCTCGCGGACAAGACCATCATTATCTTCACCTCCGACAACGGCGGGAACATGTACAACGAGATCGACGGCACGACGCCCACAAGCAACGCTCCCTTGCGCGGCGGCAAGGCCACCGTGTTCGAGGGGGGCACGCGCGTGCCATGCGTCATCGCGTGGCCCGGTGTGACCAAGGCCGGCGCCCGCAGCGAGGCGATGATTCAAAGCGAGGATTACTATCCCACGCTGCTGGCCGGGCTGGGCCTGCAGCCCGCGCCGGGACAACGCTTCGACGGCCTCAGCATTCTGCCCGCGTTGAAAGGCGGCGACCTGCCCGAGCGCGCCCTCTTCCAGTATTTCCCGCACAATCCGGCGGTGCCTGACTGGCTGCCCCCCGCGGTCACCGCGCATCGCGGCGATTGGAAGCTGATTCGCATTTTTCACGGCGGCGAGAAGAGCGCGCACCGGCATCTGCTCTTCAATCTCCAGGATGATCTCAGCGAGAGAAACAACCTCGCTGCGCAGCAGCCCGAACAGGTGTGCGAACTCGACGCGCTCATCGAGCATTTCCTGAAGGAAAGCAAGGCCGTGGTGCCCATTCCCAATCCCGCCTTTGATCCGGCGAAGTATCATCCCGAGGACGAAGGCAAACCGAAGCCGCGAGGCAATGCCCGGCCTGCGAAGTCCGCTTCCGCCTCCCCAGCGGATTCCGGCGCCCATCCGCACATGCCAGGCTGGATATGAAAACCCAGGCATACCGGAACCGCTTGGCCAGCGCCGCGCTGGGGCTGCTCCTGCTCGGTTTCACCGCCCACGCCCAGCACGGCGTCATCCGCGAATACGCCGCGCTCGCGCCCGAGCCGGACGCAGTCCCGCTGGCGCCGTTGTTCGATGCGCCGCTCACCGACGCCAGCATCACGCTCGGGCCGGACAAGGCGCTCTATTTGGCCGGCTCGGCGGTCGAAGGCGGCGGCGCGGCGTTCAGTTCGCGCATCTCCATCTGGCGCTCGGCGGACATGAGGCAATGGGCGAAGATTCGCACGCTCGACTTCGGCGCAGCCCAGTTCCGTTCGCCGGAAATCCATTTCCTCGATGGCGCGTTCTGGCTCACGCTCGGACGAAAAGGCCGTGGCACGGAATTGTTGAAGTTCGACACCGCGGACCCCGCCACGAGCGCCTTTAGGAAAGTCCAAATCACCGCGCGCGGCGAAGATCCGTCGCTCTTCCGCGATGACAACGGGACGTTCTACTGGACCACAGGCGGCGGCGAGATTGCGCGCCTGCAAGCCAACCCGCTGGACGGGCTGGCCAGCGAGCCAGCGAATCCGGCGCGGACGAACGCGCGATGTTCTGCGGCAAACCGGGCGCGTTCAAAGTCGAGCAGGTTCCCGCCACGCAGCCGCGCTGGCCCATCGGTTTCGCGGGGGAAGACCCGCCGACGCGATTCCCCTTCGGCCTGATGCTGCGGCCCGACACGTCGTTCATCTACGAGCGCGGCATGGGCGCAGCGCGCTGCGTGCCGCTGGACAAGGCGCCCGGCCAGAAGGCGGACGTGCCGTGGATTCGCGATACATTCATCATGCTCGGCCACGACGGGAATTACTATCTCACCGGCACCTCGGGCAACATGGACGGCATCAACCTCTGGCGCTCGCCGGACCTGGTGCATTTCTCCTTTGTCAAGCAGGTGTGGACGCCGGAGGCTGATCCGGGCAAATGGTACAACGCCGCGCCGCGCCGTCTGTTCTGGGCGCCGGAGTTGCACTATCTCCGCGGCACCTATTGGATCGCCTTCTGCCTCAGCGCCGGCCCGCGCGGGAAGAACTCCTTCCTCAAAAGCGCCAGCGGACGCCCCGAAGGCCCGTACGTATTCACCCTCCCCGGAGACCACGGCGTGGACCAGCGCATTGACTCTTCGATGTTTGAGGACACCGGCGAGGATCTGATGATTTCTCCATCTGAATCATCACGGCCATCCTCAGAACAGGGGTCAGTTCTTATCGATACATGAGTCGGCAGGGTCATTCGCCTGTCGTAGCGCGCAAGTTGAGAGTGGAGTATCAGGGGGCCGGCGCCACATGATGAGCCGGGGCGACCGGTGCCATCCGATCTTCCGGGACGCGGCAGACCTCTGTCAGGCTGAGACGAAGGAGGCGCAGGCTCAGCGGCGAGCAGTAGCGATTATCAACGGATCCCTTCTTGGCCAATAGACCTTGAAGAGCCTCTTCCTTTCGGGCATGCTTCGGGCGGTTTCCATCGATCGCTTATGAAATCCAGGAAGAGCTCGCGGCCGCTGCAATGGCTATGGAGGTATGCTCGCGCCGCCTGCGGATTCGGCTGGGTGTTCTGCGCCCTGACGCTGCCCGACCATGTCGAAGCCGCCGAACCGCGCAACCTCTCCGGCATCTACCCGCGCCTCGCCATGTTCAACGACGAAGGCGAGTGCGGCACCGGGGCGGTGGCGCCGTGGGCTGATCGGTTGTGGGTCATCTCCTACGCGCCGCACAAACCCGCCGGCTCGACGGACAAGCTCTACGAGATCACGCCGGGCCTCGAACAGATCATCCGGCCCGAGAGCGTTGGCGGCACACCCGCGAACCGCATGATCCACCGCGAGTCGGGACAGCTCTTCATCGGACCGTATGCCATCCGCGCAGATCGCTCTGTGCGGGTGATTCCCTGCGACAGGATGTTTGGCCGCCACACGGGACTTGCGCGGCATCTGACCGACCCGGCGGGCAAGATCGTCTTCGCCACGATGGAGGAAGGCATTTACGAAGTGGACGTGAAGACGCTTGCCGTGAAGGAGATCTGGGCCGACGAACAGGTGAAGACCGGCCGCAAAGCCAATCTTCCCGGCTACCACGGCAAAGGCTTTTACTCCGCGCAAGGCCGCTACGTCTATGCCAACAACGGCGACCACGCCGCCGAGGCGCGCAAGGATCCCGCCGTCCCAAGCGGCTGCCTCGCGCAATGGGATGGAAAGGCCGCCCAGTGGACCGTCATCCGCCGCAACCAGTTCACCGATGTCACCGGCCCCGGCGGCATCAACGGCAACCCGCCTGGCGACGATCGCCTCTGGAGCATCGGATGGGATCATCGATCGCTCATTCTCATGCTGCTCGATGGCGGGCGCTGGCACGCCTATCGGCTGCCGAAGGCGTCGCACTGCTACGACGGCGCGCACGGCTGGAACACCGAGTGGCCGCGCATTCGGGACATCGGCGAGGAAGCGCTGCTGATGACCATGCACGGCAGTTTCTGGCGGTTTCCCCGGACCTTCTCCGCTGCCAGCTCTCTCGGCCTTGCGCCGCGCTCGGCCTATCTGAAGGTCATCGGTGATTTCTGTCGCTGGAACGACCGCGTGGTCTTCGGCTGCGACGATACCGCGCAGAGCGAGTTCCTCAACAAGGACCGGCTGAAGGGCAACCTCGCCGGCCCCGGCAAATCGCAATCCAATCTCTGGTTTGTTGAGCCGTCGCGCCTCGGCTCGTTCGGCCCGGCGCTCGGTCGCGGCGCGGTCTGGCTCAAGGACGACGTCAAAGCGGGCGCGGCCAGCGAGCCGTTCCTGTTCTCCGGCTTCGCCAAGCGATCCCTGCATCTCGCGCATCGCAGCGCGGAACCGGTCACCTTCCATCTCGAAGTGGACTCGCAGGGCGATGGCAAATGGACGAAGCTGCGCGATGTGAGCGTTCCGGCGAGCGGCAATGTCTGGCTGGAGTTTCTTTCGACGGAGACTGGCGCCTGGCTGCGTCTGACCTCCAGCCGCGATGCCGCGAAGGCCACCGCCTTCTTCCACTACCGCGCTGATGACCCGCGTTCGATGGAGGCCGCGCCGATGTTTGCCGGCATCGCACTCCCCGGGGACGAGCAAGCCAGCGGCGGTGTGCTCCACGCTCGCGGCGCTGAGTTCAGGACCCTGCGCTTTGTTGCGAGGAACGGAAGCGGCGAGCTGGGCGCCTACGACATGGACGCCCACCTCGAGCTCCGCGCCGTGAGCGACCCGGAAGGCGCTGCGTGGACCGCCAAGAGCGTCGCCATCGCCGCGCCGCTCATCACCGCCGACGCCGCATCGGTTCTTTACGCGGACGAGAGCGGCCAGCGCTGGCGGTTGCCCAAGGGCGATCCGGCGCTCGATCAACCCGGCCCGCTCGGCTACGCCCGGCTATGCCGCGAAGTCTGCACCGAGCGCAATCTCCTCAACGTCGGCGGCACGTTCTACGAAGTGCCCGCTGAGAACGCCGGCGGCTTCATCAAGCTGCGGCCCATCGCCACGCACAACCGGCGTATCCATGACTTCGCCAGCTACCGCGGCCTGCTCGTCCTGAGCGGCGTTGCCGACGGCGCCAGGGGCGACCACATCATCCGCAGCGATGACGGCAAGTGCGCCCTCTGGGCCGGCGCGGTGGACGATCTCTGGTCGTTCGGCAAACCGCGCGGTCGCGGCGGACCCTGGTTCAATTCACCCGTGAAAGCGAACGCTCCCAGCGATGCCTATCTGGCAACCGGCTTCGACCAGAAGCGGCTGACGCTCTCTCATGCCAGCAAACACCTCGTGAGCTTCAAGGTTGAGGCGGATGTGGCCGGCACTCGAACCTGGAGCGAGGTCGCTGTTCTCAAGGTCGAGGCGGGAGAGACAACCGATTATGAATTCCCTGCGGCATTTGGGGCCTACTGGTTGCGCGTCACTGCGGACGCTGACACCACCGCCACGGCACAATTTGAATATTTCTAAACGAGCGATGCTCGGCCGGTATTCGATGGACTGGCACGATCCCGATTTCCGCACCGACCGCCACGACGCGTTCCTTGGCCGGATGAAAGGCCCGCTGCGCGAGCGGTTCGGCAACTATGGCACGATTGATCCGCTCTGGTTCGATCACGACGGCCGCGAGGCCGCGTGCGATCAGGCTGAGTTGAATCAGGTCCCCGATTCTTCCAACCTCGTCCTCCTCACCGGCGCCACCGGATACGTGGGCGGACGCTTGTTGCCGAAGCTGCTCGAAGCCGGCTGGCGTGTGCGGTGTTTGGCGCGGAAGCCGGACCATCTGCTCTCGCGCGTGCCGGCGGGCGTCGAAGTCGTTGCCGGCGACCTGCTCGATGCGGCGTCCCTCTCGTCCGCCATGTCCGGCGCGCAGGCCGCTTTTTACCTGGTTCATTCGATGAGCGCGACCGGCGACTTCGAGGCGCAAGACCGGCTCGCCGCGGACAATTTCTCCGCCGTCGCGCGCGCCGCGGGTGTTCAACGCATCATCTACCTCGGCGGATTGGGCGAGGATGGCCCGGAGCTTTCGGCGCACTTGCGCAGCCGCCACGAAGTGGGCGAGCGCTTGCGCGCGCACGGCGTGCCGGTGATCGAATTCCGCGCCTCAATCATCATCGGCTCGGGCAGTCTGTCCTTTGAAATGATCCGCGCACTCGTCGAGCGCCTGCCGGTCATGCTCACGCCGCGCTGGGTCAACGTCGCCGCCCAACCGATCGCCATCGGCGATGTGCTCGCTTACCTGCGCGAGGCGCTCACCTTGAAGACGGCCGGCCACGCGATCTTCGAAATTGGCGGCCCGGATCGTGTCTCCTATGGCGACCTCATGCGCGAATACGCCCGCCAGCGCGGCTTGCGGCGCTTGATGATTCCTGTGCCTTTTCTGACGCCGCGGCTGTCGAGCTTGTGGCTGGGGCTTGTCACACCCCTGTTCGCGCGCGTGGGTCGCAAACTAATCGATAGCATCCGGCATCCGACCGTCGTGCGCGACAGCGGCGCGGCCACAACGTTTTCCATCCGCCCGATTCCGACGCTCGAGGCCATCGCGGGGGCACTGCGCAACGAGGATTCCCAGCTCGCTCAAACACGCTGGTCCGACGCCCTTTCCTCAGCCGGCGCGCCCCGTCAATGGGGCGGCACGCGCTTTGGCAATCGCCTGGTGGACTCGCGCTCCCTGCGCGTATCGGCCGCTGTGCCGCGCGTGTTCGCCATGGTGGAACGGATCGGCGGCGAGGCCGGCTGGCACTACGCGAACTGGCTTTGGGCAGCGCGCGGCTGGCTCGACCTTCTCGCCGGCGGCGTCGGCATGCGGCGCGGTCGCCGCGACCCGGCCCGCTTGCATGTGGGCGATGTTGTGGACTGCTGGCGCGTCGAGGCGATCGAGCCGGATCGGCGACTCAGGCTCCAAGCCGAGATGAAGCTGCCCGGCCGCGCCTGGCTCGACTTCGAAGTGCGCCCCGACGGTGAGCACGCCCGCCTGACCCAGACGGCGACCTTCGATCCGGTCGGCTTGTGGGGATTGGCCTACTGGTATGGCGTGTGGCCCCTGCACCAACTCGTTTTCGCCGGGATGCTGGGCGGCCTTGCCCGGGCCGCAGAGAGAAGCGAATGAATGCCCGCGAATTCCGCACCGGGCACGTGAGAACCTCAACTCGAAACAGATGCGCGCGACGTGCGACAACCCGCATGAACTTTCATGCCCAAGCCTGCCCGCGTCGCCTGGTGCTGGTGCTCGGCGACCAGCTGAACCGCGACTCGGCCGCGTTCGACGGTTTCGACCCGGCGTGCGATGCGGTCTGGATGGCGGAAGTCGCCGAGGAAAGCACCCATGTGTGGTCGCATCATGCCCGCTATGAAAAGCTCCCAATCGGCCGGCAGCACAATACCGTCGACGTCTTTCGACCGGCCGATCTCGGGCGGTGGATCGGTGAATCCCAGCTGGAGTGCGGCCTGACCGCAAAGGATCAAGCGCACATACCCAAGCTGACCAGCACGGCGACAACAAAGCGATTTAGGGTCTGTGCAAAAATTACTTCCGATTTTGGCGGGAGCGCCGCCGGGCCCGATGCGAGGCGCCTGCCTGCCGCGGCGGCGCAGGCAGGCAAGGGAGGGAGTGTATCCCCCTGCGACGCGCATTGCGCTCCGGCCGCGCGGAACGTCCCAGGCCCGGCTCTGCCGCACTGCCGAGATTCCGATCGCTGGCCCGCCGACATTGGCTGATATGCACTTATGGTTCAATCGGGCAACTGTCCTGGCTCGGCCGGGTTGAGGATTGAAGCGTATCGGCATCCTGATCAGACAGCAAGGCGTTTGCTGTTTTTCACAGACCTGAAGGCCGGAGCCTTGCCTGATGCAGACTCGGCATTATTCTGATTGGACTGCTATGCCAGCAAAGCCGCATCAAAAGCTTGTCATCGTGTCCGTTGCCCTGACCATCCTTGTCGAGATCGGAGTGATTGGGACCCGAGCGGAGGAGTCCTCCGGCGCGAGGGTCCAGGGCGCGGTCAGCCTGACGCTGATACCTCCATCGCCGGTGACGGACCTCATCACCCTCGACATCCGCGGCGCCGTGCGGAACGAGGCCGACGCTGCCAAGGCATTCGATGTCGCCGTCTATTGGGACGCGGAAGTGCCGGATCGATGTGTGCATCAGGCGACGCTTCAATTGGCCGCCAAGTCAGCGGCAGGAATTCGATTTCGGCGGCCGATGCAGGGGCAGGCCGGTCCGCACCGCGTGATCCTGACTGCGCGGGGCAAGGAGATGACGTTGCGGTGCGAACGGCCGCTGGAGATTCTCGCCTCCGACGCGCAGTCCGGACGCCGGTTGGGCGGCGCCTGGGTGGACCTCTACCACCATTGCGAGCGCGAGGGCAAACCGTTCAATGCGGAATTGGGGCGGATGACGGATGCGAACTGGCGCGAGATGGTGCGGGCGATGCACGCCACCGATCAACGCCTCCTGGTGATCACGATGATGTTCCAGAATTTCGTTCATCGCGCCGAGCACAGCTTCAGTCCCGACACGTATCCGGGGCGGGCCTACTACCCGTCGAAGCTCTATCCGGCCCGGATGTCCATCGCGTCCAAGGACCCGATCGAGACCATCCTGGACGAGGCGGACAAGCTGGGGCTGCACGTCATGCCCGGCGTCGGCATGTATGCATTCTTCGATTACACGCCCGACTCGCTGGCCTGGCATCGTCGGGTGGCGGACGAGTTATGGGAGCGTTATGGGGAGCATCCCTCGTTCTACGGCTGGTACGTCAGCGGCGAGCAATGCGGCGGCCTCTACACGCCGAACCGCGGCGATCCCGAGGTCCAACGCCGGGAGATGGTCGAGTTCTTCCGGGCCTTCACCGCGCACGTCCGGCGCCACGCCCCGGACAAGCCAGTGCTGCTGGCAACCAACCCGCACGGCTTGCAGGGCGCGGAGGCGTCCTATCGCCAGTTGCTGCCCCATCTGGACATCCTGGGCCCCTTCGGATTCCACCGGATGCCCGAGGGCGACCTCACGGGGGAGCAGGCGGCGGCGTTGCTCCAGTCATTATGCGACGAGGCCGGGTGCCATCTGTGGCTTGACCTCGAGACCTTCGTCTTCCGGAACGGGATCGAGCTGCATCCGCGTCCGATCGACGGATTGCTCAGCGACTTTGACCGCTTCCCCAACTTCGAGAAGATCCTGCATTACCAATTCCCCGGCATGATGAGCGCGCCCGAAATGACCCGCCAGCCCGGCGGCCCTGCGAGCGTGCGGCTCTACCGGGATTACCAGGCATACCTGCGAACACTCATGAAGCAGGACGGACCATGAAGCAAAACGCAGAGAGTGATCCGGCATCGAATCTCACCAAGGGCGCCCGACCGGACGATTAAACCGTCAATCCACTGGTGCTCGGGCGCCGATTGGCACAGTCGGTCATAGAACTCGGTCACCCGGCGGGTCATTGGGGTTCTCATGTGGTCTGTCGCAACCGTCGAAAATCCTCGCCCTCCTGGCGGACGCCATCCACGGCGTATTACTTTGGTGACGCCCCCCATTCGAGCAGGAGCAAGGACACACCTTGCCGGGGCAGCATGAATGCCAGCGAAGCGGCGCCATTCTCGAACCGCACCGTTTCCGGGGAACGGAGCGCGGCCAGTTGGCCTTCCTGAACAAGGGCGCCATATTGCTCCGGGCTCGGGTTCAGCGGTGAACCCATTCGCCGCCAGGCGGCGAAGGCGTTGCTGTGTTCCTCGTCGATGCGGAAGTGCGTCAAGCGCGCCTCACCGTGGACGAATGGCAGGCCGGCCAGCGTCAGCGTGACAGCCGCGTCGGGTCCGGGCACGTCATCATCGTGGTAGTTCCACACCAGCACGCTGAGTTGGCGGGGACCCCGGCTGGCCAGCGCCGACACATCGGCCTTCTCGCGCACGCCAAGTCGCGTGATGGCGTCCAGCGGCACAGCGGCATCGCTCTGGACGGCGACCCGCTGTCGGCCCATGCGGCTGAACATCCGGAACACATTGAGCACGGGCTTGTCGATCCCGTTGCTGGCCAGGGAGCGGAAGCCGGCGAAGTAGGGCTGATCCTCGAACTCGAAAGCCCAGGTCAGGGCGCCCTCAAGGTTGACGCCGTACTTCTCGGCCAGATCGTGTTTGCGGGCGAAGCTGGCCGCCGTGTAACTCGAGTACATCGTGCCGTTCCGGTAGGCCAGCGACGGTCCTTGGCAGGCCGCGCACCCTTCGGGGTCGGACTCGCCAATGACGATCGGCTTGCCTTGGAGCTCCGGATACGAAGCGACGATGCGGAAGCCCTCTTCGATCGTTGCCAGATGTTGGCGGATGCCCATGCGCACGTGGCCGTTGGTCGTGATCGGCGCGCCTTTGGCGTGAAACGAGACGAAATCCAGCGGCGTTCCGATCTTGCCGGTCGCATAGTTGGTTGCGCGCAGACAGTGATCGAGGAAATCGCGCATGAACTTCCCGCCGCTGCCGGCCACATAGGGCCCGCCCACCCGGGCCGTCGGCAGGGCGCGGCGCACTGCGTCGAGCGCGTAAGCGTGGAGTTGGTGGAACTCGGCCCGTGTGCCGCGCCAGTAACCGATATTCGGTTCGTTCCAGACTTCCCAGTACCACGATTCCACCTCGCTGCGGCCGTAGCGCTCCCGGCAGTGCCGGGCCCACTGGAAAACCAGCTCGGCCCACCTGGCATAGTCCTTGGGTGGATAGGCCCAGCCGGTGTAGATCTGGCCGTAGGCCGCCTCCGGCGTCCAGGAGTGCTGATAGGGATTCGGTCTCACCGAGAGGTCCTTGGGCATGAAGCCGATCTGGACGTAGGGCCGAACGCCGTGCTCGCGATAGGCATCGAAGATTCGGTCCAGAATTGTCCAGTCATAGATGGGAGTCCCGGTGGCGTCTTCGCGGTAGGCTCCGGTGGAACCCCACTTGAGGGCGGGCGAGCCATCGCCTGAGGTCAGCAGGTTGTGGGCACGGAAGAAGACCCGATCCGGCGCCAAGGCCCCCAACTCACTCATCAGTCTCCGCCCGTGCTTCATGTAGGCGTAGTTCGGCTCATCGGCGCCAAAGTAGCGCCAGATGGGCTGCAGGTCTCCTTGCGACTTCGCCGCGTCGACGCGGATGGACACCGGGAACGACTCCGCAAGAACCGCCAGCGAGGTCAAGAGAACCAACAGCACCCCATGCAAAGCAGCCTGAAATTTCATCCTGCAGGATTGGACGTGGACGTTCACGAAGCGCCGCTTGTCGGACTTCACTTGGATCGGGACGGCTCCACCGGTCCGTAACGCGTCAGCGTGAGCTTGCCGTCGAGTATCCGACCGATTCCACATGGAGTCCCGTTTGCCGATGCACGCCCCAGGCAGCGAGGGCCGAATCGCAGGATCTGCCTCGGATCCGCCGGCTGGCTGGTGGCTTGCCGTCACGAGGGCAGCATCCTATCGCAGGCTGGCTGCGGCGACAATCCTGCAATGGTCCCGCCAAAATCGGAAGTAATTTTTGCACAGACCCTTACGTGTGCGAGTTGGCCAATCCCGTGCCGGCGCAATTCGTCCGCGTGAGCGGACTGAAGCCGGACGGGCCTGACCAGAAAGGCGCACTACAGCGCCGGCGGAATTGCACTTCAACGTTGTCGCGCGGCCTGCAGGCGATTACATGGCCTCCGGCATTTCTTCGCACACGCCTGCTGTCGCAGGAGGGGACTACACGCCACCCGCAGCCGGACCGAAGTCCACGTGTTCAAGGGCAAGGTCGAGGCCCACTCCGAAACCGCTTGGTGCAGGATGCCTCAATTGTCGGCTTCCAGCGGACCGAGGGCCGGTGGAGCGAAAAGCAGGTGCTGGATGAATTTGAACTGTTCGGCCGCGCGTTCAATGACGCCGAAGTCCGCGAGCTTTACATCAAAGGCAAACCCGACTAATGATCACTGTCGCAATGAAACGCCTTCTCCCCGCAATCCAATGGATCACGCCCGCGCTGGCGGTGGTTCTGGCCGCAGCCGCGATCCCGGCGGCGCCTGCCGCCGATCCTTCGAACCTGCTCTGGTATGACAAACCGGCATCCAGATGGACTGAAGCGCTGCCGGTCGGCAACGGCCGTTTGAGCGCGATGGTGTTCGGTGGCACGAGCCAGGAGCGGCTCCAGCTCAACGAAGGCACCCTCTGGGCCGGCGGACCTTACGACCCGGTGAACCCCGAGGCCAAGGAGGCGCTGCCCGAGGTCCGGAAGTTGATCAACGAGGCCAAATACCGGGAGGCCGCCCAGCTTATCAGCGCCAAGGTCATGGCCCAGCCGCTCGGCCAGATGCCCTACCAGACCGTGGGCGACCTGTTGCTGGCGTTTCCGGGCGCGACAAACTCCGAGAATTACCGCCGGGAACTGGATCTGGAAACCGCGACCGCCAGCGTCCGCCACACCAGCGAGGGCGTGCGCTATACACGGGAGGTTTTTGCGAGCGCGCCAGACAACGTGATCGTCCTGCGCCTCACAGCCGACAAGCCGGGCAGGCTGTCTTTCTCCGCTGGCATGAGGACACGGATGGCTGCCTCGGTGGAGACGGAGGGCCATGACACGCTGGTCATGCGCGGCACGGGCGGCAGTGCCGGCGGCATCAGAGGCCAACTCAAATACCAAGCCCGTGTCCAAATCATCCCGAACGGCGGGAAGGCGGCCGTCGAGGACGGAAGAATTTCGGTGACGAACGCCAACGATGTGATTCTACTGATTGCTGCCGCCACAAGCTATCAACGGTTCGATGACGTGAGCGGCGATCCTGAGAGCATCGTTGCGCAACAGCTTGCGGCCGCTGCCAAGAAGTCCTTTGCCAGATTGCGCTCGGATCACGTGGAGAAGCACCGGGCGCTGTTCGGCCGCGTCACGCTGGACCTCGGCCGAAGCGAGGCGATGCAACTGCCGACCGACGAACGCATCCGGCGCTTCGCCGACGGCAACGACCCGCAGCTCGCGGCGCTTTACTATCAATTTGGGCGCTACCTGCTCATCAGTTGCTCGCGCCCCGGCGGGCAGCCGGCCACCCTGCAGGGCCTTTGGAATGACAGCATGAATCCGCCTTGGCAAAGCAAATACACGATCAACATCAACACCGAGATGAACTACTGGCCCGCCGAGTCCGGCAACCTCGGCGAGTGCGTCGCCCCGTTGATCGCGATGGCCGAGGACCTCACGGTCACCGGCGCCCGCACCGCGCAGAAGATGTACGGTGCGCGCGGCTGGGTGGTGCACCACAACACGGACATCTGGCGCGCCTCCGCGCCAATTGACGGCCCCAATTGGGGCATGTGGCCCAGCGGCGGTGCCTGGCTGTGCCTGCACCTCTGGGACCGCTACGAGTTCAGCGCCGACACGGAGTTGCTTAAACGCATTTACCCGGTGCTCAAAGGCGCGTCGGAGTTCTTCCTCGACACCCTGCAGGAAGATCCGAAACACAGGTGGCTGGTGACCAATCCCTCCATCTCGCCGGAGAACGGGCATCCGTTTGGGGCGGCGGTTTGCGCCGGGCCGGCGATGGACCAGCAAATTCTGCGCGACCTTTTCGCCAACACCATCAAGGCGGCGGAACTGTTGGGGGTTGATGCCGGCTTCCGCAGACAACTCGCCGCCGCGCGCGCCCGCCTCGCGCCCAACCAGATCGGCAGCGTGGGGCAGTTGCAGGAGTGGCTGGAGGATTGGGACATGAAGGCGGGAGAAAGGCAGCACCGCCACGTGTCGCACCTGTACGGCCTGTACCCGGGCCGCGACATCCATCGCCGGGACACGCCGGAACTGGCAGCGGCGGTCAAGAAGTCGCTGGAATTGCGAGGCGACAAGGCCACCGGCTGGGCCACCGCCTGGCGCCTCTGCCTCTGGACACACCTCGGCGATGGCGACCACGCCTTCCAGATCTTGCGGCACCTGCTCAGCCCCGGCCTGACATACCCGAACATGTTTGACGCGCATCCACCCTTCCAGATTGACGGCAACTTCGGCGGCGCCGCAGGCATTGCGGAGATGTTGATGCAAAGCCGGCTCGGGTCCGTTGCCACGGCGCAAAACCCGACGATGAAACCGGAAATTGAAATCCTCCCCGCGCTGCCCAAGGCCTGGCCGACCGGCAGCGTCAAAGGGCTGCGGGCGCGCGGCGGGTTCGAGGTCGACGCAGCGTGGAAAGACGGAAAACTTGTCGAGGCCACTGTGCGCGCGCTGCAGGGCGGCTCCGCCCAACTGCGATACGGCGGGGTGACGAAAGACATCATCGTGGCGGAGGGCAAGGCTTTCCGTTGGAACGGCCAATAGCCTGGCGAGCCTGACATGACAATCGAACCAAGCACAAAGAAAGGCTCCTATAAAAAGACATGGAATAGTCCACATGTGCGGCAAGGCTGCAGTATCTCAGGGGCGAACAGGACCATGAGATCCTCCTCCTCCGCCCCCGCTTCCGGTGAATGTGGTGATCAACTCACATGCTGATCCTATGAAACTCCTATTCACGGCCGCAGCCATTCTCTCACTGGCCTCGTCAGCTTTGGCATTGGACGGCCCGGTGCAAATCCACGACCCCTCCACCATCGTCAGGTGCGATGGCAAGTTCTACACCTACGGTACTGGTGGCACAACGCTCATTTCCGAGGATGGCTGGACTTGGACGCGCGGAGCCGCACCGTCGCGCAGAGGGATGGCGCCGGACATCATTCACCTCGGCAACCGCTACTGCCTGTATGTCGCACGGAACATCGGGGCCCAACCCAGAGCTGACATCAATTTGATCTGGAGCAAGAGCCTCGATACAAACTCGCCCGACTACAAATGGGAGGAGGCTGGCGTGGTCGCGACTTCCGATGGCGTCGAAGACTGCAACGCAATTGATCCGGGCGTGTTGCTGGATCCGGCAGACGGCAGGCTGTGGCTGGTCTATGGCTCCTATTTTGGCTTCATCCGCCTGGTTGAACTCGATCCCAAGACGGGCCAGCGCTTGAATCCGCACAGCCAACCCGTAAACATTGCGATCAACTGCGAAGCCTCCGCGATGATATATCGTGACGGCTGGTATTACCTGCTGGCCACCCACGGCAGTTGCTGTCGCGGCGCCGAGTCAGGCTACAATATTCGCATGGGCCGTGCCCGGAAGGTGACCGGTCCGTTCCTGGATCACACTGGCCTGGATATGATCAAAGGGGGCGGCACACTGTTCGTCGGATCGAGCAGCCGCCGCATTGGCCCCGGTCACTTCGGCTTGCTCGACCTCGGCGAAGGTGTGCAGAAGTTTTCCTGCCATTACGAAGCCGACCTCGATCGCGGTGGCGCAAGCGTGCTCGATATTCGTCCGCTGCTCTGGCGTGATGGATGGCCTGTCGCCGGAGATCATCTCAAAGATGGCACCTATCAAATCGAATCGGTCCGCACCGGCACTGCACTCGAACTCGCCGTTCAGGGAATCCCGGTAGGCGGCGTTCGTCCTCGCCGCGGTGGTCCGCCAGGCGCCGGAGGTGGCGCTGGCCCCAACGGCCCCGGTGGAGGATTGGGCGCGCCCGGCGGACCACCTGGGGGGGGAATGTTCGGTGGCACCGGCCGCGGCCCAATTCCGCCGCAGGACGTCGCCCAAGTCTCGACCCATTGGCCGGCGGGCAAAGTGGATGTGCGCCTCGCCAACTACCTCGACCAAGCTCAGCAGAAGTGGGCCATCGCCGCCGTCACGAATGCCGGCGGCTATCCCGGTTCGCCCTATTTCAAGATCACCATTGCTGGCACCGGCCGTGTGCTGGCCGCGACGGAGGACGCCGAGTTGGTGACGCTTCCCGGCTATACCGGCGGGCCCGAGCAACTCTGGCGCATCGACCAACTCCTCGATGGCACCCACCGCATCTTGACCAAGGTGGGGCCCAAGACGAAGGAACCTCTCGCTCTGTCCGCCATCGGCAGCAGTTTCGCCACCCTCGCGAAGTTCAACCCGGACAGCGACAAGCAACGCTGGCACCTGAAAGCTCCTTGATATGTTCACCAATCCGGAACCATCAATGCCACGGTGCGTCCGCCGAACCGTCGCCGCGGCGATCGCCCTCATTACGGCCACGGTGCTGACGGCGCATGCTGCCGAAAGCGCGGTTCGCCCTCCTGCGCCTTCTCTGGAGCGGCCTGCTTCCGCCGAGAAGGCCCCCACTGCCGACGGTTTCATCCAGCGCTGGCTCATCCTCGAACCGATCCGTTCCAACACCACGTTGACCGACAACGCCGTCAAGGAGACAGTCAGGAAGGAATACTTTACGAACCAGTTCAGCTTTATTCCGCGCGACGGCGACAAGGTGACAGTCGGGCCCGAGGAACTCACGTGGTACGCCGTGGACACGAAAGAATACAACGTCAACCTCTATCACTTCGCCTACGCCCTGAACAGACCGACCTCCTTCGTGCTCTTTTGGACGGTTACCATCGTCAGTTGCCCGGAGGAGATGCGCGACGTGCGCCTCGCCATCGGCTCGAACGCGGCCTCGGTCTGGTGGGTCAACGGCCAGGAGGTCATTGGCATCTACGGCGACCGCCAGACCGTCATCGACGACGGCGTCTCCAAGCGACTTACGCTCAAGAAGGGGGCGAACATCGTCCGCGGCGCCGTGATCAATGGGGGTGGGGCGACCGATTTCTGTGCGCGGTTTCTTGACGCGGATGACAAGCCGCTCCAGGGATTCACCCTCAATCTTGGTGCGGTCGCGAGATAGACCCAAACGAACATGATTGCCGAAAAGAATTCCATAACGCTCGGCGCTTTCGCCGCGTCGCTCTGCCTCGGATTGGCCGCCAGCGCCAGGGCGCAAAGCCCGCGTCCGCCGCAGACACATTCGCCAATCGTGCATGCCAACCGCACGGTGACCTTCAATTTGCGCGCGCCAAACGCAAAGAAGGTGGAATTGAGCGCGCAATTTCTGAAGGGCAATCAGCCACTCACCGCCGACACGAACGGCGTATGGAGCGTCACCGTGGGGCCAGTCGAACCCAACCTGTATCCCTACAACTTTGTCGTGGACGGCCTGTCGGTCGCCGATCCCGGAAACCAGCATTTGTTCCCGAACGAGCGTTTCAAGGCCAGCCTCGTGGACGTTCCCGGCGATCAGCCTTCGCTGTATTCGGTCCAAGAGGTGCCGCACGGCGAGATGCGTTACTGCGTCTACCAGTCAAAGACCCTCGGTCGAGTCCGACCGCTCATCGTTTACACGCCGCCGGGTTATCGTGAAGGCAAGGGGAAGTGTCCGGTGTTCTACCTTGTCAGCGGCACGACCGACACTGAGGAAACCTGGTTCAAGGTCGGCCGCGTCAACTTCATCCTCGACAATCTCATCGCTCAGAAAAAGGCGGTGCCGATGGTCGTTGTGTTGCCCTATGGCAACATGATGATGGGCACGCCGCCGCCCACCTCGATCCAGGCCGCCGACATGTACAAGGTTTTCAATGACGAGTTAACTCGTGACATCATGCCCTTTGTCGAGGCCCACTATCGCGTC